>NZ_JBSFHA010000095.1:0-41275 GCF_053596855.1 Streptomyces sp. NPDC001617 | reverse complement strand
GATACGCGACGACATCCACGAAGCCTTCCTCAGCCTCGCCTGCAGCATCATCTGCTGGCGACGACTGAAGAACCTCACACTTTGTTAGGAGTTCTTAGCCGCGCATGCGCGCCGTACAGCGCGCCCTGATCAAGGCAGTGTGGGTCGGCTCGGGAGCAGGGTTGGTGTCCGCGGGGTCAGTGGTCGTCCCGTCTGGAGGGGCCGGAGGCGGTCCGGGTGAGGCTTCCGTTGAGCCAGGCGGCGGCGAGTTCTCTCCGGGAGCGGGAGCCGGTGCGCTGAAGTAGTCGTGTCAGGCGCTGTTCCACGGTTTTGGGGCTGCAGGCGAGTTCTGCGGCGATCTGCCGGTTGGTCGCGCCGCCACAGCCCGTCCACCCCGCTCGCCTGCGCCGCTGTCCGTAACTGGGCCCTGTCAACGGCGGGCAGAGCGGCCATGCAGTCGTTGGGATCGGCGAGGACCAGGCCGCATCCGGCGGTGACGATCACGTCGGTGGATTCCTCGGCATCTTCTGGCCAGCCGAGCCGCACCACCGCGGCGCCGCCCTCAGCGCCGCCTGCTGCGCCAGCTCCACCACGGTCGTCTTGCCCATGCCGGCCCCGGCGGTGACCAGCAGGACACCCGCCGTCTCACCCGTGGCGCGCAGGGTGTCCGCCACTGCGCGGACTGCGCCCTCTCTGCCGATGACCGCTGCATGCTGTTGCCGCACGGTGTCACCTCTGGCTTTGCTCACGAGTTCCGACAATAGATGTACAGCGGTTTCGACAGCACGCAGACAGAGGTGCTGTTCGATTGACGGACTGCACCAAGGGAGGAACATCGCTTCTTGAGCAGCCGCCGACAAGTCCGCCAAGCGCGTGGCTCGGGAGGGCGGTCGGGGCGAGCACGGGTTGCCCGCCGGGGGCGGCGCCCCTGCGGGCAGAGGAGCTTCCCGGTCTGCTCAGTCCGGGTCGGCGGGCAGGACGGAGTAGGGGTGCACCGCGATGCGCATGGGCGGTTCGGCGAGCAGGCCGATGATCTCGTCGCGCAGTTCATCGGACAGGGGGCTGTTCTCGTAGGCGTCCTTTGCCTCAAGGCTGCGGAACACCTCCATGTTCCACAGCACGTCGGGGTCGTCGTCCTCGCGGGCGATGATGAACCGGTCCGAGGCTCCCGACTTCTCCATCCCCACGGTGGCCAGCTCGAAGAGCTTGTCGCCGAGTCCGGGCTTGGCACGCATCTTGATGATGTACGCAGGCTGGTCCCGTAGGTCCATGTCGTGCTCCTTCTGTGTCGCGGCAGGGGTTCCAGCACGGACTGACATCCACCCTGGAACGTTGTTCCATAATCAGGATGGAACGATATTCCAGGCATGTCAAACTGGAAGCGTGACACCACCAACGACGAAGAAGACCGAGCGACGTGCCAGCGCGCTCTCCCGCGAACGGATCGTCGAGGCCGCCATCGACGTGCTCGACACGGCTGGCGAGAACGGCCTGACCTTCCGGACTCTGAGCGAACGCCTGGCCACCGGTCCCGGCGCGATCTACTGGCACGTGGCCGGCAAGGCCGAGCTGCTGGCTGCGGCCGCCGACCGGGCCGTCACCCTCTCACTGCACACCGAACCCGCCGACGGGTCGGCCGACGGGATGCACGCAACCGCCCTGGGCCTCTTCGACGCGATGGCGGCGCACCCTTGGCTCGCTTCCCAGCTCACCGCCCAGCTCTCCCACAACCCTGCAGGTCCGGCGACGACGCGCCTCTTCGAGGCCATCGGCCGACAGGTCCGTGCGCTGGGCGCTCCCGCGAGTAGCTGGTTCACCGCGACGACCGCGCTCCTGCACTACATCCTCGGCGCCGCCAGCCAGAACGCCGCGAACGCCGAACGTGCGCGCGGTCTCGACCCGGATACCGGACGCGGTGCGTACCTCGACACCGTGGCCGAGGCGTGGAGCCGGCTCGACCCGGAGGACTACCCCTTCACCCGGGCGGTTGCGGACCAGGGGCTTGAACATGACGACCGGCTGCAGTTCACCGCCGGCATCGACCTCATCATCGCAGGCATCCTGGGCCGGCAGGCACACTGATCCGCACCTGCTGACGGCCATGGCGGGCAACTGTCTACTCACTCTGGTCAGCAGGCGCGCGCTGTTCGAGTCTGAACGCTCCCTGGGTGCTGCCGAAACTGGCATACATCTGCTGTCGGAACTCGTGAACAAAGGCACACCGCTCTCGCTCTGCTCAGCCCCGGGGTGAGATGGCCCGGTGCCTTTCCGTTCTTCTTGCCTGGACGGAGACGAACGCAGCCCTGTCATGGAGAGATCGTTCGCAGGGGCCTCAGCGGTTCACGTAGGGCAGCGCCGCTCATAATGTGCAGCGCACGAAGCGAAGGCCGAGGCGCCGGCGCACAGTTGGGGACGGCAGGGTCCACGGCGGACCGGCGCGTCTCTCCAAGGCATAGGGATGTGTACTGCACAGTGGCTGCGCGGTCGGGAATCCATGATCTGGTCCGCAGGGGTACACCCGCCCGCATGGACCGCACCGACCGCCGCCTGCTCGGCCGCGAGCGCGAGTCGGAACAGATCCACGGCCTTCTGAACGACCCTGACGGCCCGCGCCTGGTCCTCGTAGGAGGCGAACGCGGCGTCGGGCGAAGCGCGTTCCTGCGCGCAGTCGGTGAGCGGCTGCGCGCACAGGGAACCGCCGTGCATGCTGTGAACTGTGTCCCTGGCGATGGTGAGCGGCCTCTGCTGCTGGCACTGCGACTGGTCATGGCCCTGGAGGAGCATCGGCCCCACGGAAAAGGCCGTCGGCTTGCCGCTGGTCCGATCGCCCGGGCGCTGTCGGCCGTCGACCAGTACGACCGGACGGCGATGGATGCACTGCTGCGCGCCGCTCTCACCCGTTGCGCGCCCGCGGCCGTGCTGGTCGACGACGCCCAGCACGCCGACCCCGAGTCCCTGGCCGCGCTCAGCGGGATCGACTGGTCTCATGGTCCCGGCGTCCGGCTGGTGGTGACGGCCGTGCGGCACGTCGCACCGAGCGCCAGCGGCACGGGAGCGGGCGCATCCGCCACCGCCCGCGAGGACGCGCCGAGCCATGGGCCCACCGCCGACGGGGCCCGGGTCTCGGGCCGTGAATGTGCGGACGGGATCATGGACCAGTTGGTCAGTGCCGCGGGGGCTCGCGAGGTGGCCCTACTCCCGCTCGGATCAGACGACACCACCGCGTTGGTGGCGCGGTGGTTGCAGGCGGAACCCGATCCTGCCCTGGCCGGGCAGACAGCCGACTTGACACGCGGCATCCCGGGAGCGGTCGATGCCCTGCTCACCGACTGGACCAGCCGAGGCGAGATCCGGATCGCCGACGGCCACGCCTACATCGGCGCGAGAGCCCCCATACCGGTGCTGCCCGACGACGACCGGTTCGTGACGGCACTGGACCGACTTGGTGAGCCTTCGCGCGAGGTGGCCGCGGCGCTGAGCATCCTGGCACCACTCGGCCGGCCGGCCCTTCAGCTGACCGCGGCGTGGATCGGCCTGTCCACCGACACTGTCAGAGACGGTATTCGCCGACTGGTCGAGTTGGGCATCATCGAAGAACTGCCCGGACCGGACAGAACCACGGTGCGGGGCTGGACCTTCCGTCTTCCCCTGACAGCGCACACCCTCCGGGAGCGGCTGAGCCCGGTGGAACGCAGCCGGCTGTCCGCCACGGCCGTAGAAATTCTCTGGAAGGACCCGGACCCTCAAGACTCGAGGCCAGTGATCCCCCAGATACCGGGCCGGCTCGACGAGACCAACACGCTGGCCTACCAAGCCGACCGGATCGCGGACGCAGGCAGCCTGGTCGACCGGGAACGCGCGGTGGGCGAACTGACGGCCGCCGCTCGGCGCATCCGGCCCGGCACCGATGACGGGCGGGTACTGCGGTGGCTGCGGGCTGCCCGTGACCTGACGGAGCATGCAGCCGCCCGCGATCGCGTCCTCCAGCAGTACGGCACAGCTGCCTATGTGGCGTGCGACTACCCCACCGGTCGCAGCATCACGGAGGCACTGCTGCGCAACCCCGGCCATGCGCTGACCCCTCTGGCGCTGCAGGACGCTGCCTGCCAGCTTGTGGCATTGACAGCCAATCAGCAGAACTGGCAGGCGCTGTTCCGTCTGGCGACGAAACACTGGTGGGACGAACTGGCGCTGCCCGACCCAGCCAAAGTCAGCGGCCAGGCCCTGGCCCTGTGCCGACTGGCCAGGTGGCAGGAAGCAGTGGAACTGCTGTCACACACGCAACCCCTGTGGAACACCACTCCCGGCGACCGAGCGGCACCCAGCGCTCACGACAGCCGGCCCTCGCCCGATGGGCGGCCTTGATGATCGCGTCCGGTCCGCCCCCGACTCCTCCACGCGCGCGTGGCCCTCGCCACGATCTGCGCCACGCTCGCTGCCATACGCGGCTCGATCGTCTTCACGGCACCCGACCTGGCCGTCATGTACCGGGGGACAAGGCATCCGCGCCAACGCCGTCGCCCTCGGTCCCACCCCGACCGCCATCCGGGTGGACACCGACGAGGAATCCCCCGGGCCACCGGCGTCGGCCCGTTGACGGGAGCCGACGTCGGCCGACCGGCTTCGGTGGAGGAAAGGCAACGGCGATCGTCTTCCTCGCTTCCGACGTGGCCTCTTTCGTCAACGGCGCCGGAAGAGCCACATGTATGGGGGTCCCGGCTGGTGACTCGTCAGCGGAAGGCGAAGTGTTCGGCGTGGACGTGGTCCCGGGGGATGCCCTGGCGGTGGAGGTCCCGGCTGAGGTCTTCGACCATGGACGCGGGGCCGCAGAGAAAGACGTGGGTGTCGGGCGTGAGCGGGCCGGCCGTTGTCCGGATCCTGTCGGCGGTGAGATGGCCTTGGCTGCGGCTGAACGTCGGGTGGAGGCGGAGTCCGGGAAGGCACTCGGCGGCCTCCGTCAGTTCCGCGAGGAAAGGTGCGGTGTCGGCGGTCGGAGCGCAGTAGAAGAGGTCGGCGTGGGGGAGCGTGCCGCTCGGGTGCGTGAGCCAGCCGAGGAACGGGGCGATGCCGATGCCGCCGGCGATCCAGATCTGGCGGGGTCCGCCGAGGGTGTGGTCGAACATGCCGTACGGGCCGTTGAGGGTGGCGGGCAGTCCTTCGCGTACGTCCGTGTAGAGCTTCTGGGTGCCGCGGCCGAGCGCGCGGACGGTGAGCCGGACCGAGCCGTCGGGCTGGACGCCGGCCACGCTGAAGGGGTGTTCGCGCCATGCGCGTCGGCCGCCCACGCGCAGGTAGACGAACTGGCCGCCGATCAGGGGCAGGGCGTGCGAGCCGGTGGGGGCCAGGGTGAGGTCGACGATGTCGGTGGCGGGCCGTGAGACGCGGCGGATGGTGTAGTCGGCCTGGGGTTCTCTGTGTCGCAGCACCAGTTCGTCGTAGGCGTAGGCGGCCAGGCCGACGGTGGCCATGGTGACGTAGAGGGCCAGGAGAATCGTGGATCCGTTGATGACGAGGTCGAGGAACCAGCCGTGCACGAGAGCGGACAGGAGCAGGAGACCGGTGAGGCGGTGCAGGAAGAGCCAGCGTTCGTAGGGCAACCGGAGGATGCGACCGACCTGGCCCAGCGAGATGAGGACCAGCACGAGCAGGCCGATGGCGGACGCGGCGCCGAGGACGTGGCCCATCCCCACGAGCTGGCCGGCCCGGGGGGTGCCGGCGTAGTGGTCCGCGCTGCCGTCGAAGCCGGAGAAGAAGTGGAGAAGGAGGTGGGGCGAGAGCAGGAGCATGGATCCCAGGGCGTACTGCTTGTGCCAGAAGTACATACGGTCCAGTCCGCCGAACCACTGCTCCAGCCACGTGAGCCGGGTGGCCAGCACCAGGGTGCAGGTCATCAGATAGGCGGCCGCGACACCGGCGAACTCGCCGACGAAGTACACGGTGCTGATGCCGTCTTGGCGGAGCCAGTCCCACGCCAGGTAGAGGACCACGGCTCCGGCTGCCACTGTCAGGGGTCCGGCGTGGCGCTTCTTCAGCCGCACGTCCATGGGGGCGCGCACGAGCCGGATCGCGTAGATCGCTATCGCGATGAGGACGGGCATCGTCTGCCTCTCGAACGGTGGTGATGCGGACGTGGAAGCACGGGGCGCATGCCCTCGCCACCCGGCAGTGCCGCGTCTCTGGCGATGGCGTGTCGACGGC
Source organism: Streptomyces sp. NPDC001617 (assembly GCF_053596855.1). Classification (NCBI taxonomy): domain Bacteria; kingdom Bacillati; phylum Actinomycetota; class Actinomycetes; order Kitasatosporales; family Streptomycetaceae; genus Streptomyces; species Streptomyces sp. NPDC001617. The sequence goes on along the minus strand of NZ_JBSFHA010000095.1, from coordinate 35,098 downwards.
TGGACCTTTGATCACCTGATTATTGGCTACATCGTAGCCTTTTCTGTGGCTGCAGTGTAGCCACGTTGGAATGGATGGAGCAATCGTTGCCCGGACCAGGTGCGTGCGGCTGGGAGCCGTGAGTCGGCGGTTCCTTGGTTGGACAGTCCGTTCTGGCGGCGGAGCCAAGCGCGCCAGGGCCAGGGCGCGGATCGGTCTGCGGCATCCGCGACGCCGACGGGGCGCGTGGTCAACCTGGTGGCAGGTCGAGACAGCTTTCGCCTGTTCGAAAGCGCGCGTGCGTCATGGGACCAGCATGATGCGGGTGCCGGACGGGGTGGTGGTGTTCCACGCGGCCTCCACCTCGCTCAGAGGTATGGCGAGCGTCTCGATGGTCAGGTTGGCGGTGGGAAGGCGGTCGGCGAGTTCGCGGTATGCGGTGTTCATGTCCGTGGGGGAGACGGAGCCCCGACCGCTGCCGACGAGGTCGATGTTGACCTTGCGCAGCGCTGCGCCGGGAAGGGTGATGGTGGGACCGGCCATCGTGCCGACGTGGATCCAGCGCAGCCGGTGAGCTGCGTCCTTGCGCGCACCGGCGATGGCGGTCATCGCCGTCTCGGTGACGTGGCCCCACAGGTAATCCACGACAACGTCGACGTTCCCCGCTGTTTCGGCGAGACGGGTGCCGATGGTGTCGTCGTCGGCGTCGAGCGAGACCGTGTCGTCGGCGCCCAGGGCGGGGAGTTCGGCGAGGGCGTCGAGGTTGCGGCCCGCGGCGGTGATGGTGCCCGCACCGAGGAGGCGTGCGAGTTGGACGGCCATCTGTGGGGCGTTGCCGGTGGCCCCCAGGACGAGAACGTTCTTCGCCCTGCGAGACGGCCCACGGTTACAACGTCCGCTACGGCATCGCGCCGGACAAGCTGTACCACAGCTGGCTGGTGTACGAGCAGAACGCTCTCGATCTCCGAAGCCTGAACGCGGGACACGACTACTGGGTGGCCGTCGACTCCTTCAACGAGAACGGCATCACCCCGGGCCCGGTCGTGAGGATCACCTGAGATCCGCCCGACCCGCAGCCGACCTGTCACCGACAAGAACGTGGGAGATCACTCATGCAGGGCCTGCACGACAAGGTCATCGTCTTCGCCGGCGCCGGCGGAATCGCCACCGCCACCGCGAAGTTCCTCGGCGCCGGGGGCGCCCGTATCGTCGTCGGTGACGTCGTCGGGGCGTCGGCCGAGACCACTGCCCAGGCAGCCCGGGACGCCGGCGGCGACGGCATCGCCACCGTCGTCGACATCGCGGACGAGAGCCAGGTCAAGCACCAGATCGACCTGGCGATCAAGACCTACGGCCGCATCGACGGCCTGTTCAATGTCGCCGCGAACATCCACCAGGACGAGGTCGCCAAGGACACCGACGTGACCGGCATCGACCGGGGCGCGTGGCAGCGCACGATCGACGTCAACCTCACCGGATACCTGCTCACGCTCAAGCACGCGCTGCCCCATCTGGTCGCCGGCGGCGGCGGATCCGTGGTCAACACCCTGTCCGGCGCGGTCTACGTCGGGATGCCCGACAAGGTCGCCTACTCGGCGACCAAGGCCGGCATCGGCGCACTCACCCGCCACGTCGCCCGCCGCTACGGCAAGAAGGGCGTGCGCTGCAACGGGGTCGCCCCCGGCCTGGTCATGACCGAGCAGACCGAACGCAACCTGCCCGAGGAGTTCCGCGACATGATCCTCGCGACCACCCCTGCGCCGCGCCACGGCCGGCCCGAGGACGTCGGAGCCACCGTCGCCTTCCTCCTGTCCGACCTCGCCCAATGGACAACCGGCCAGATCCTCTGCGTCGACGGCGGCACCACGATGCGCACCTGACGGCTGCCCGGCACCGCAATCCGACCGAATGCCATCAACCTCTCGATACCGAGAAAGAAGACTCATGGGAAAACTGGACGGGAAAGTCGTCATGCTCACGGGAGCCTCCTCCGGCCTGGGCAAGCAGCAGGCGATCCGGATCGCCGAAGAGGGCGCCGACCTCGCGATATGCGCGAGGACCGAGAGCAAGCTCTTTGAGACCAGGAAGATCTGCGAGGACCGGGGCGCCGAGGTGCTGGCGATGCCGGCCGACATCATGGACCACGACGCGCTGTCCGCGTTCGTGGCCGCGACCGTCGAGAGGTTCGGCACCATCGACGTGCTCGTCAACAACGCGCACACCATCACCGTCCCGGCCCCGTTCCTGGAGAAGACCATCGACGATCTCGATGTCGAGATGCACAGCTCCGTGTATGCCTACTGGCACCTCATGAAGCTCTGCTTCCCCTACCTGCGTGACCGGCCCGGAGCCGGCGCGTCCATCATCAACTTCGCTTCGGAAGCAGGCGTCATGGGTGACGCGCTGTACGCCCCGTACGCCGCGTCGAAGGAGGCGGTCCGAGGGCTGTCGCGGGTCGTCGCGAGGGAATGGGGACAGTACGGGATTCGCGTCAACACCCTGTGTCCCAACGGCATGACGGACAACATCTCCGGTGGCCTCGACTGGATGGAACCCCGGACACGCGAGCACATCGAGAAGAGCTTTGTGAACAACCCGTTCGGCCGCGCCGGAGACCCCTACGAGGATGTCGCACCGGTGACCGTGTTTCTCGCGTCGGACGACAGCCGGTGGATCACGGGGCAGAACCTCCACGCGGACGGGGGCGGCCTGATCAACGCCTGAGGAATCACGATCAGTTGGGCAGGCTCGGGGGCGGTCCGAATCCCATCGCAGCGGGCCGAGGTGTTCCTCGGCCCGCCCGTTCCGCCTCCTGTCGGAAGACCGCTTCCCCACCGTCAGACGACAAGCCACTGCTGGTTGGCGCCGGCGTCACAACGCGACTGGCTGAGGGCCGCCCCGTTGTCGGTCGACGCTCCGACGACCTGGAGGCACAGGCCGCTGTTGACGTTGGTGAAGGTGACGTAGCCGCCGATCACCGCGGTCTTCCGCCACAGTTGGTGCGTGCCGCCGTCACAGGTCCATTGGTCGGCCGTGGCACCGTCGGCCTTGGAACCGCCTGGGATCTCCAGGCACTTGCCGCTGTTGACGTTGACCAGCCGGTAGTTCGACCCGACCGGCGTCGGTACCCACTGCTGGTTGGTCCCGGAGTTGCAGTTCCCGGAGTTCACGGCCGCCCCGTCGGCGGTGCTCGCGTACCAGACGTCGGCGCACTTGCCGCTGTTGCGGTTCAGCAGGTGGTTGTTCGCGGAGCCCAGCGGGGCGGCCAGGACGGGCCACCCGCCCGAGAAGGTGACCTGACGGATGTCGAGGGTCTCCTGCCCGTTGTTGTTCCCGTCGTAGTAGTGGTAGGCGAGGAACTTCGACGTGCCGTCGTCGTAGGCGTCCGCGCCCCCGGCCGCCACCTTCGGGTAGGCGCCGGCGAGCACGGTGGTCCCGCCGCCGGAGGCCATGTCCACGCCGTTCTGGTCGAGGTAGGGGCCGGTGATGCTGGTGGACCGTCCGACCACGGTGTAGTAGGTGCTGTTGGTTCCGCTGCAGCACAGACCCTTGGAGCCGAAGAGGTAGTAGTAGCCGCCGTTGAGGATGATCGTCGGGTTCTCGATGCCGACGGCGATGTGCCAGAGGGTGTTGTCGGTGGTGGACAGCTTGCCCGTGGACTGGTCGAGGACGTGCATGTAGGTGCCGGAGCCGGTCCAGGAGCCCCAGGCGACGTACAGCCGGCCGTCGGGCCCCCAGTCGACGTTGGGGTCGATGGGGTAGTTGACGTCCGTGACCATGCCCTGGTCGATCCAGGGGCCTTCGATGCTGGTGGCGGTGGCGAGGCCCATGACGGCGTACGAGGTGCCCCAGAGCGAACCGGCGTAGTAGAGGTGGTACGTGCCGTTGAAGTACTTGATGTCGGGGGCCCAGATGTTGGGCGGTGTGGAACCGAGCTTGGCCGTGATCCAGGACGGGGTGGAGTCCCAGACGTTGCCGATCTTGGTCCAGCCGGTCGCCGCCGTACTGTCGCACGTTCTGCGCTCGGTGATGGAACCGCTCGGGTTGAGCGAGTCGTGCTCGAACCCGGTGGAGAACCCGTAGTAGCAGCTGCCCACCTTGATGACCGACGGGTCGTGCATCCGGATGTCACCGCTGAGGGCGTGCGCCCGGCCGGCGGTGACCAGGCCGAGGACGGCCAGGAGGGCGGCCAGGAGTGCGGCGAGGCCGGGGCGGGTGCGCCGGCTGTGGGCTGCGAGGCGTGGCCCTCCGCTGCGTGGGGTGGACATGCGGGACTCCTTTGTGTCGCTGTTGCGCGGGTACGGCCGTGTGGGCGGCTCGGGACGTCGGCCCGCGGTGGTTCGCCGCTCCGTGGGACGCGCTCCTGGGCGCTTCGGAGACGGGCCCAGGGGTGGGGCGGGACCGGAAGGGAGCTAGTTGATCTTCGTGATCGTCCACCGCTGTGCGGACGCGGTCGAGGTGGACTCCTGGTCCAGCGGGGCACCGTCGCCGGTCGACGCGCCGGCCACGGACAGAGCGAGTCCGCTGGCCCGGTTGACCACCTGATATGTGCCGGCCCCGGTGTCGACCAGCGACCACTGCTGGGACGTCGCGCCGGAGGCCGGCTTCTGGACGACGGCGCTGCCGCTGGTGGTGGCCCCGGCCGAGTCGAGGAGGGCGCCCGAGGACGCGTTCGTGACCGTGTAGTAGGAGCCGGTTTGCGTGAAGGTCCAGTACTGGTCGGGGTGGTTGACGTCGCGGTACTGGTCTGCCTGCGTTCCGTCGCCGCTTCCGACCGTCTCCGCGTACTTTCCGCTGTTGACGTTCGTCATGACGAACTGTCCGCTGGTGAAGTCCGGAGCCGCGGTCTGGACGAGGTTCCAGCGCTTGTTCGACGAGGACGTCGACGTCGCCTGGGTGACCTGTTCGTTGATCGAGGTCTGGCCGTTCGCGTCGGTCGCCATGGTCAGTGCCAGGTCGCTTCGCCGGTTGACGATGGTGTACCCGCCGGCTGGTGACGGCTGGACCGACCAGTCCTGCTCCGCGCCGCCCGTCGCCGTCCACTGGATGGCGCCCGTTCCGGGGGTCAGCGAGCCGCTGGGGATGGCGAGGTACTTCTGGCTGAAGGTGTTGTAGATGCGGTAGTAGCCGTTGGTCTGGAGCTGGAACTGCCAGTTGTGGTCGGGGGTTCCGTTGTCACCGGCCTGGACGACCTGGGCCCCCGAGCTGGCGCTGGGGACGCCGAGGACATCGGAACTCAGCTGGTTCTGGATCTTGTAGGTGGCCCCGGTCGAGATGCCGCCGCCGTAGTCGTCGATGCCGTACGTCACCTTGTTGGTGCCGTTCGTGACAAGCGCGCCGCCTCGGGTGACCAGGAGGCTCTTGCCGTCGGCGAGGGGGAGCAGGCCGCGGCTGTAGCCCTGGATCGTGTTGGAGAACATGCGCACCCAGGTGGCGCCGTAGTCCGTGCTCTCGTACAGCTGCTGGTCGCTGTATCCCTGGACGACGATCGTCCCGTCCGGGCCGCCCGTCGGAAGCCAGGTGACGTAGGGATCGCCGTCCGGCTTGTGGCCGTCCGTGGTGATGAGCTGCACTCCCGTGGTCGAGGCGAAGTTCTCCGGGTTGTCGGCGATCTTGTAGTAGACGGGGCAGCCGCCGCTGGGCGCACCGCAGTACTCGTAGGTGAGCATGTACTTGCCGTTGCCGAGGCGGGCCACGATCGCCATGCCCGGGCGGGCGGCGTAGGCGGGGTAGGCGACGTCGTCGATCTCGGAGGACCAGTTGACGCCGTCGGTGGTGGTGAAGTGGGCGAGTTTCTGGCCGTGCGCGGGGTCGCGCTGGTCGGAGATCCAGGCGATCAGCTTGTTGTTCGCCACCATGAAGTACGGCTCCCAGACCGGGGTGTTGCCGTTGGTGTCGACGGCTTTGCCGCCCGTGGCGATGGAGCTGACGAAGGACCAGGTGACGCCGTGGTCCGTGCTGGCATACATGTCGATCTTGGTCTTGGAGTTGTCGGCGGGGATGGAGTCGCCCGCCGCGATGATCGTGCCGGCCGGGAACGAGCCGACCGCCTGCGGCAGTTCGTAGAGCACGGGTTCGAGCTGGATGTTGTTCCAGGAGTTCACCTGGTCGTGGATCGTGGAGATCTTCGTCCAGGTGCGCCCCGAGTCGGTGCTGCGGTACACGGGCATGCCGTTGTCGGAGTACTGCTCGAAGGACGCGAGGAGCGTGCCGTTGGAGTCGGTGCTGTGCTCGAGCCGGATCGCGTGCGCGTAGAGCGAGCCGTAGGAGGGCGCCCCGCTCGGCGGCTGCCACATGACGCCGCCGCTGTAGGTGACGGCGTGGGCTGACGCGGCAGGTGCAGCGAAGGGCGCCAGGGCGGCGACCGCGCCGATGGCGGCGGCCTTCGCCCATGATCTTCTGTTCCTGTGCATGGTCTCGTGACTCCCTCGACGGTGAGAGAAGGGTGGTTGGGGAAGGCGCGCGAGCGAGGCGTGCTGTGCTCCGAGGCAGCACGAAGGCAGCGCTGATCAGGTCGAACCACGGCCCTGGTGCAGCGCCGGGAGCGTCAGGGAGGGCGGGGACACGAGCGACGGAGCGCGGGATTGATGCGCTTCAATCCCGTCAGCGGTGCGAGGCTGGCACCCTCGGCGCCGCCCGTCAAGAGTCTCGGCACGCATCCCGCGAACTGAACTGGTCGCCTCTGGCGGCGCTTCTCTGGGCGGCCGGCTGGGCGAAGGGTGACCTCACAGGCGTTCGGCGCCTGACAGGCGTACCGAGCGAGTGTGCCCTGGCCTGGGCATCTGCCCAGTCCTTCCGCGTGTCGAGCGCCGTGGCCGGGGCGCAGACGTTGGAGCGCTTTAACGGAAGCGTGTATCCTGCGCCTGTCCACACCAGCCTGGCCCCCTCAGTGTCGCGCCCAGGCCGAACGAGACCGGAAGTCGAGGAGCGTCGTGGCAGTCGGAGGTCCACGGGCCAATGGACACGCCGGTCCGAGCATGCAGGACGTCGCGAAGGCGGCGGGCGTCTCGCTCGGCACCGTCTCCAACGTCCTGAACCACCCGGCCAAGGTCAGCCCGGTGACGGCGCAGCGCGTACGCGAGGCCATCGCCCGCCTGGGTTTCGTGCGCAACGACGCGGCCCGGTCGCTGGCCTCGGGCTCGAATGACAGCGTCGGCATGGTGCTCGCGGACATCGAGAACTCGCTGTTCATCGACATGGCGCACGGCGCGCAGGAAGCGGCCCGCGCGACCGGCCTCAACCTGCTGCTCGCGAACACGACGTGTGACATGGGGCTCCAGGACGAGTATCTGGACCTCTTCGACCAGGCCAGGGTGACCGGCGTGCTGCTGGCGCCGATGGAGGACTCCACCGACGGCATCGCCCGGATGCGCTCGCACGGTCGTCAGATCGTGCTCCTGAACTTCTCGCCGAAACCGGGCACGTGCTGCTCGGTACTGGTCAACAACGAGCACGTGGGGTACCTGGCGGCACGTCATCTCATCGACGCCGGGCGCACCAGGCTGGCCTACGTGGTGGCGCACGACGACTACCAGCCCGTGCGTGACCGGCGCAGGGGAGTGCGTGCGGCGGTCGCGGAGGCCGGTGCCCGCGTGTCGCTGGAGGAGATCGACAGCGGCGGCCTGACCACGGCGCACGGGCACCTGGTCGGGAAGGAGCTCGCCGGGCGGAGGCCCGGCGACCTGCCGGACGGTCTTGTCGTCGTCGCCGACGAACTGGCCAACGGCATCATCCACGAACTGCACACGGTCGCGGGGATCGGCGTGCCCGACCAGGTCGCGGTCGTCGGGTGCGAGAACAACCGCGCGGCCGGATCCGCCGCGGTGCCCCTGACCGCGGTGGACCTGCCCGGCCGGGCGATGGGTCGGGAAGCGATGCGGTTGCTGACGGACGAGGTGGCCTCCGGTGAGCAGCACCGTCATGTCACCGTCGTGCTCGAGCCCGAGTTGATCGTCCGCGCCAGCACGCCGCGCTGAGTACACGGCCCGCCCCCGTCTCCCGCTCAGGGGCCGGCCTGCTGCCGCGCCCGATTCCTGTTTCCCCGGGCACATTGCGGTTCGGAAATGTCAACGAATCATCCTTGACACGGGCATGTAGCGGGTCGTAGGTTCCGGGGCAACATTGAAGCGCTTCAATGCGCTGTGCACCGCGAGGAGCAACCCCGTGCACCACACCCTCAAGCCCCGCAGCCTCGCCGTCCTGGCGACCGCCACCACCGCCGGCCTCGTCCTGACAGGCTGCGGCGGCACGAACGTGTCGAGCGGCGGCACCAAGGCGTACACCCTGACCATCAACGACGACAACCACATCGTGCAGCAGGAGCTCAAGACGCTGAGCACGGGTGTGTGCAAGAAGCAGAACGCGGCGCTGCCACTGAAGATCCAGACGCTGCCGATCAGCAACGTCGACCAGAAGGTGCAGCTGCTCGCCGGTCAGGGCGCGCTGCCCGTGCAGTTCGCGGCGGGAGGCACCCCGCAGCTCACCAAGACGCTGGACAAGGCGGGGCAGGTCCTCGACCTCGAGAAGACGCTCAAGGACCTCGGGGTGTGGGACGACATCCAGCCGGCCGCGGTGAAGACGGTGCAGAACCTGTACGGCAAGTTCAACGTGATGCCCTACCAGTTCAACATCGAGGGCATCTGGTACAACAAGAAGCTCCTCGCCGCCCACCACATAGCCGTCCCGACGACCTACGACGAACTGGTCGCGGCGGCGGCGAAGCTGAAGAGCGCCGGCGTCACCCCCTTCTCCGCAGCCGGCAAGGAAGGGTGGCCGATCACCCGCCTCATCAGCGGCTACCTCTACCGGGAACTGGGCCCCGACGCCCTGCAGGCCGTGGCGGACGGCAAGGCGAAGCTGACCGACCCCGCCTACGTCAAGGCAGCGCAAGCCATCGCCGACCTCGGCAAGGCGGGCTACTTCGGCAAGGGAGTCGGCTCGATCGACTACGACACCGGCGTTCAGCAGTTCCTCACCGGCAAGGCCGCCATGTTCTACATGGGCAGCTGGGAACTCGGCGACTTCAACGACAAGACCAAGAACAAGATCGGTGCGGACAACGTCGGCTACATGCCGTTCCCCACCGTCTCCGGCGGCAAGGGCTCCGCGGACCAGATTCCCGCCAACGTCGGCCTCCCGGTCGCCGTCTCCGCGAAGTCGTACAACTCCAAGGTCGGCGACTGGCTCTCCTGCACCGCCAAGAACTACGGCGCCGGCTCACTGAAGGACCAGGGCACCATCTCCGGGTTCAAGCCCAGCGGCGACACAGGCACCCTGCCCCCGCTCACCCAGCAGGTGCAGGACACCATCTCCAAGACCACCACCAGCACGCTCTGGTTCGAGGCACTGTTCAACACGAAGGCCACCGAGACCAGCCAGACGAACGCCGCGCCGCTGGTCACCGGATCCCTCTCCGCGAAGGACTTCATGCAGAAGGTCCAGACGGACCTGGACAACGGCTGACCGCCCGCGCCACCCGCGAACCGCTTTCGAACCCTTCGTGAAAGAGCCGACATGCGTTCCGTTCTGGGAGACCGCCGCGCCCTCGCCATCCTGCTGGGTCCGGCACTGCTCGTGTACACCCTGGTGATGCTGGTGCCGATGGGCTGGTCCCTGGGCTACACCTTCTTCAAGGGCAACGTCATCGAAGGTTTCTCCTTCGACGGGTTCGGCAACTTCGAGAAGCTGTGGCACGACCCGCAGGCGCACGCGGCGCTCTGGTTCACCTTCAAGTACGGGGTCGTCGTCAGCGTCGGGCAGGTGCTCTGCGGGTACCTGCTCGCCCTGCTCTACGTGTTCGTGCTGCGCAAGTCGTCCGCGCTCATCCGCACGCTGGTGTTCTTCCCGGTGATCCTTCCGACGGTCGCCGTGGCGCTGATGTTCCAGAAGCTCTTCGCCGTCGCGCCGCAGAACGGCCTGGCCAACACCGCCATCGAAGCGCTGGGCATCCCCCACGGCGACTGGTTCGCGAGCGGCGGCGGGGCCTTCCTCGTCCTGGTCGTGATGGACGTGTGGCGCTCCATGGGCTTCTACGGCGTGCTCATCTACGCGGGACTGCTCGACATCCCCGAGGAGACGATCGAGTCGGCGCGGATGGACGGCGCCACCGGATGGCGGCTGATCCGGCACGTCGTCCTGCCGCTGTCCTGGCCGGTGGTGCTGTCGTCGGTGGTGTTCAGCATCAACGGCACCCTCAAGGTGTTCGACTCGGTCCTGGCCCTGACCAACGGCGGCCCGGGCAGCGACACCACACCTCTGACGCTGTACATGTTCCGCACCGCGTTCTCCTACGGCGACTACGGCTACGGCAGCACCATCGCATCACTGCTCACCGTCGTCTGCCTGGGCGTCTCCCTCCTCATCTTCCGCTTCTCGCGACGCGACCCGACCAAGGGCTGACCTCCCATGACCGACACCCTGACGGCACCGCCGCGGGAACTCCTCACTCATCGGCCGTCGGCGCCCCGGCGCAGCGGCAGGCCCGCCCGGCGTCTGGTGCGCAACGCACTCGTCGCCCTGTTGCTGGTGATCGAGGTGGCGCCGCTGCTGTGGCTGCTGCTGAGCTCCTTCAAGACCCAGTCCGAGTTCGTCAACGACCCCGCCTGGGCGCTGCCGAAGAGCTGGGGCCTGCACAACTACACCGAGGCGTGGACGACCGGGCACGTCGCCACGTACATCCGCAACAGCCTCCTGGCCACCGCGCCCTCGCTCGCCCTCATCATCCTGCTCGGCGTCGCCGCCGGCTTCGCCCTGGAGGTGATGGTCTGGCGCGGACGCCACCGGGTCCTGCTGGTCTTTCTCGTCGGCATCATGGTGCCCAGCCAGATGATCCTGCTGCCGCTGTTCCGGGTCTACTTCCAGACCGGACTGTCCGGAACCCTGTGGCCGCTCATCATCACCTACACCGCGGCCGGCCTCCCGTTGACCGTCTTCATGATGGCCACCTACTTCCGTTCGATCCCGCGCGAGGTGTTCGAAGCCGCCACACTCGACGGGGCGAGCATCCTTCTGGCCTTCTGGCGGATCGCCTTCCCCATGGTCCGCAACGCCGTCTTCACCGTGGGACTGGTGCAGTTCTTCTTCATCTGGAACGACCTGCTCATCTCGCTCACCTTCACCACCAACGACGACCTGCGCACCGTCCAAGTGGGGCTGCTCAACTTCACCGGGCAGTACGGCGAGACGGCCTACGGACCGCTGTTCGCCGCGATCAGCATCAACGTCGTCGGCGCCCTGGTGCTGTACCTGCTGATCAACCAGCGCATCATCAAGGGCCTGACCGCCGGGGCGGTGAAGGGATGAGCCGGCGGCCTACACCGGTGGTCGCCACGCCGACCGCGGAACACCACCGGGAGCCGCTGGGCATCGGTGAACCGGAGCCGCGGATCTCCTGGAAGACCACAGGACCGCCCGGCTGGACGCAGCAGGCGTACCAGATCGAGGTCACCCGTGCCGACGGAGTGCACCGCACGGACTGGGTCGCCTCCGCGGACTCCGTGCTCGTCGACTGGCCGGACCGTCCCCTGGCATCGCGGGAACAGGCCCGGATACGCGTCCGGGTCCGCGGGGCCGACGGCGCCGCCGGCCACTGGAGCCCGGCCCTTCGCCTGGAGACGGGACTACTGAAACCGGCTGACTGGACGGCGCACGCGATCTCCCCGCGGCGGCCGTCCGACGACCGGCGCCCACCGTTGCTCCGGAAGACGTTCGCCGTCGCAGCGGAGGTGGAGCGCGCACGCCTGTACGTCACCGCCCACGGGCTGTACGAGGTCGAGATCAACGGCCGCCGGGTCGGCGACCACGCCCTCGCGCCCGGCTGGACCAGCTACGACCAACGGCTCCGCTACCAGACCCACGACGTCACAGAGCACCTGCGCGCCGGCGACAACACCATCGGCGCGTGGCTGGCCGACGGCTGGTATCGCGGACGGCTGGGCTTCGGCGGTGGTCACTCCAACCTCTACGGCGAGCGGCTCGCCCTCATCGCCCAACTCGAGATCGTCCACCGCGACGGCACGGTCACCACCATCGGCACCGACACCTCCTGGCGAGCCACCCATGGGCCGATCGTGTCCTCCGGCCTGCTCGACGGCGAGAGCTACGACGCCCGGGACGAACGGCCGGGCTGGTCCGGTCCCGGATTCGACGACAGCGGCTGGTCACCGGTCGACATCGTCACCCGCGATCCCGCGACGCTGGTCGCCCCCACGGGGCCACCGGTGCGCTGCACCGAGGAGATCACCCCGGCCCGGGTGACCGCCCTCGACGCCGACCGCCTTCTGGTGGACTTCGGCCAGAACCTCGTCGGCCGGGTCCGCATCACCGTGAGCGGACCGGCTGGACACACGGTCGTCATCCGGCACGCCGAGGTGCTCCAGGACGGCGAGCTGTGCGTCCGCCCCCTGCGCGATGCCGCCTCCACCGACCGGTATGTCCTGCGCGGCGAGGGCCGCGAGACATGGGAACCGCGCTTCACCCTCCACGGATTCCGGTACGCCGAGATCACCGGCTGGCGCGGCGACGATCCCCACCGCGACATCACTGCCCGTGTCCACCACACCGACATGGCTCGCACCGGCTGGTTCGAGTGCTCCAACGAGCAGGTGAACCGACTGCACGAGAACGTGGTGTGGAGCCTGCGCGGCAACTTCGTCGACCTTCCCACCGACTGCCCGCAGCGCGACGAGCGGCTCGGCTGGACCGGCGACATCCAGGTCTTCGCGCCCACCGCCGCCTTCCTGTACGACTGCCATGGCATGCTCGCTTCCTGGCTGCGCGACGTCGCCGTCGAACAGCACGACGACGGAACCGTGCCCTGGTACGTACCGGCCATCCCCGGCGGCTCACAGTGGACACCGGCCCGGCCCGGCGCCGGCTGGGGCGACGTCGTGACACTGACCCCGTGGGCGCTGTACCAGGACTCCGGCGACACCGGGCTGCTGGCCGCCCAGTACGACAGCGCACGCCGCTGGGTCGACCTCATCACCGGGCGCGCGGGCCCGTCGGGCCTGTGGAACCGCGACTACCAGCTCGGCGACTGGCTGGATCCGGCCGCACCTCCCGAGGATCCCGGTGCCGGCCGCACCGACCGGCACCTCATCGCCACCGCCTACTACGCCTGGTCCGCCGCCCACCTGGCACGGATGGCCGAAGTCCTCGGGCGCGACGACGAACGGTCGCACTACGAGGAACTCGCACAACGCATACGCCGGGCGTTCGTCGACGCGTACGTACTGCCTTCCGGCCTGATGACCAGCGACACCCAGACCGCCTACGCCATAGCGCTCCAGTTCGACCTTCTGCCCGGCCAGGCGGCCCAGGACGTCGCCGCACGGCGCCTTGCCGAACTGGTCGCAGACGGCGGGCACACCATCCAGACGGGTTTCATCGGCACCCCGCTCGTCGCACCCGCACTGAGTGCCACGGACCACACCGACACCGCCTACAGCCTGCTCCTCCAACAGGACTGCCCGTCCTGGCTGTACGCCCTCAAGCACGACGCCACGACGATCTGGGAACGCTGGGACAGCATGCTGCCAGACGGCACCGTCAACCCGGGGGAGATGACCTCCTTCAACCATTACGCCCTCGGGGCGGTCGCCCAGTGGCTGCACACCACGGTCGCCGGGCTGACCGCGGCCTCACCCGGCTACCGCGACATCGTTTTCCGCCCCCGGCCGGGCGGCGGCATCACCTGGGCGGCCGCCGCCCACGAGACACCGTACGGCCGTGTGGCCATCCGCTGGGAGCTGCACACCTCGGGCATCGAGGTGCGGACGACGGTGCCCACCGGGGCGAGCGCACGGATCGACTGGCCCGACGGACACGTGACCACCCTGGCGCCCGGCACCGCCACCACATCGCGACCGGCAAACCTCAGCTGAGTGCCGATGGCGAGTGGCGTCCGCTGTCCCCCGTCGGCCCGGGTGAGGCAGCGGACGTACTCCCTTCCCGGCCGTGGACTCGACCGCGGGCAGCCCGGTCTCCCATGTGCTCCCGTGGCCCGTGCATGGACGGCGTGCAGGCGCGATGCCTTGACGCCGAGGAACGGTAATGGCAACAATGTATCCGTAATGATCGGGGCGTCCCGCACCTTTCCCGGCCACCGGCACAGCCGCGGTCGGCCCACCGATCCCCATAAGTGCGCCGGACGGCCCGCAACCGGCTGCTGCACGGCTTTCACGCATGTGGTGGCCGGTACCCGGGCCGAACCGCCACGCAGTCAATTGCGCCCCCGGCAAGGAGCTGCACCATGTACGCGAAGAGTCACGCCCTCGCCGGCGCGGGGTCGGTCACATGAGCCGCACGTTGTTGCGCGGCGCGCAGGTGATCAGCATGACGCCCGGCATACCGGACGTGGAGCGCGCCGACATCCTGGTCGATGGCGACAGCATCGCTGCCGTGGGCGAGCACCTGGGCAGGCCCGACGACGACACCATCGACTTCTCCGGGCGCATCGTCATGCCCGGCCTGATCAACGCACACCTGCACACCTGGCAGGCCGCACTGCGATGCGTGGGCGCCGACTGGACCCTGTTGCAGTACCTCACCCACCTGCACGGCGGCGTCGCCCGCCACTACAGCCCCGACGACATGTTCATCAGCACCCTGGCCGGCGCGCTGAACCAGATCAACTGCGGTACCACCACGATCGGCGACTGGTGTCACAACAGCCTGTCGGCCGCGCACGCCGACGCGGCGGTGGCAGGACTGCTGGAGTCGGGAATCCGCGCGGTCTTTCTGCACGGGACCCCCTATCGGGCGCCGGACGTCCCCCACCCGCTTCCCGAGATCGACCGGCTGTCGGAGGGCGCCCTGCGCGGGCACGCCTTGCTCACCCTCGGGATGGCCGTCCAGGGGCCGCAGTATTCGACGCCCGATGTCGCGGTGGCTGACTTCCGGGCCGCCGACGAGCGAGGTGTCGTCGTGTCGATGCATCAAAGCGGCGGCGAGCCCTCGGCCGCCTGGGAGGCCGTGCGCGCCGCCGGCCTGTTCGGGCCCCGCACCAATGTCGTCCACGGCGCCGGTCTGACCGACGACTGGGTCAAGGCGCTGGTCGAGGCCGGCGTCAGCTTCACCACGACGCCCGAGAACGAACTCGGCCAGGGCCACGGCACCCCCATCACCGGACCACTGCTGCGGCTCGGCGCGGCACCCTCGCTCGGCACCGATGTCGACAGTGTCGTGCCCGGCCAGCTCCTTACAGCCGCGCGCATCGCTCTGGCCCACCAGCGCGCCCTCGATCACGAGCACCACCGGCGATCGGCCGGCGCGGTGTCCGAGCAGTCGTCGATCACGGGCAGGCAGGCGCTTGCCTGGGCGACGGTTGAAGGAGCCCGCGCACTCGGCCTGGCCGATCGAGTCGGCCGGATCGAGCCGGGCATGCAGGCCGACCTCGTCGTCATCGACGCCCGCGCACTGAACCTTTGGCCCGCCCATGACCCGATCGCCGCGGCCTTGCACGCCGAGATCGCCAACATCGAAGCCGTGATGATCGCCGGTCGATGGCGCAAGCGAGAGCACTCTCTCCTCGGAGCGGACGTCGCCGGGGCCAAGGGACGACTGCTGGACTCCGGCGAACGGCTTCTCCGCGTCTTGGGCATGCCCGGCGTCCCGCGGTCCTGATGCGGTGCCACGTGTTTCGGAGGGGAGGAGTGCCCAGGTGCCGCGCAAGGCGCTGAACAGGGAGCAGATCGTTCAGGCCGTCGTCGGGCTGCTGGACGCCGGGAGAGCCGACGGCCTGAGCATGCGTCAACTCGGCAGCCGCCTCGGAGCAACCGCGGCAGCGGTCTACTGGCACGTGAAGGACAAGGAAGAGATCCTCGCGCTGGCCGCCGACGCGGTCTGGAGGGAAAATCAACTGCCGACCTGGAGGGGAGCGGGTGGCGGGCGGTGGCCACGACCATGGCCAACGACCTGCACGCGATGACCTTGAGGCATACGTGGGTCGTAGCGGCCATGAGTTGCCATGCCCCGCACGCCCCTGGCCGAGCCCGCCACGAGGAGCACCTGCGCGCGGTGTGCGAAGCCGCCGGGTTCACCGGACGGGAAGCGGAGCAGGCGACGAAGACCGTGCTGACGTTCGTGTTCGGCACCGCATTCGGCGAACACAAGGGCGAGGCCACCGCGTCGACCGCCCGGCCATGAGCACGGTGCCGGTTCCGCACCGGTGTCCCACGGCCGCCGCCGACGCGAAGTTGCCTGCGGCAGTGGTTACTTCGAGCAGCGTGATGAGGCGATAGGCGATATCACGTGCCGTCTGTCGTTTCCCGGCGTGCGGCGCCGAGACGGGTGTAATAGGCGAGGAGGTCGGGGCTGTCGACGGCCGCGGGGTTGACGATCTGGTCGGCGGGGGCTCCTTGCAGCAGGCGCTTGACGGGTACTTCGAGCTTCTTGCCGGTACGGGTGTGGGGGATGCCCGGGGCTTCGAGGATCTCGTCGGGCACGTGCCGGGGTGAGGCACTGGTGCGGATGGCGCGGCGGATCTTGTCCTTAAGGGCGTCGTCCAGTTCCACTCCGGCGGCTGGGACGACGAACAGGGGCATCCAGTATCCGCCGTCGGGTTCCTCGGCGCCGATGACCAGGGCTTCGGTGATCTCCGGGAGGCGTTCGACGACGTCGTGGATGTCGGCGCTGCCCAGCCGTACGCCGTTGCGGTTGAGGGTGGAGTCGGAGCGGCCGTGCACGATCACCGAACCGTGGGAGGTGAGGGTGATCCAGTCGCCGTGCCGCCACACGCCGGGGTAGCCGGTGAAGTAGGCGTCCCGGTAGCGGCTGCCGTCGGGGTCGTTCCAGAAGTACAGCGGCATGGACGGCATCGGACGGGTGACCACCAGCTCGCCGACCTCGTCGACGACCGGTCGGCCCTCGGCGTCGTACGCGGCCAGGGCGACCCCCAGGCAGGGGACGGACAGCTCGCCCGCCCAGACGGGTGTGGTGGGGGCGCTGCCGGCGAAACCGGAGACGACGTCCGTGCCGCCGCTGCTGGAAGCGAGCTGGACATGCTCGCCCAAGTGGTCGCGGACCCAGGGGTAAGTGGAGGCGGGCAGGGTGGAACCGGTGCAGCCGACGGCACGGATGGACGACAGGTCGTGGACGGACGGGTCGATGCCGAACTTGGCCATGCCGAGGAGGTATTGGGGGCTGGTGCCGAAGAGGGTGACGTGGTGCCGTGCGGCCAGTTCCCACAGGATGTCGGGGCGGGTGAGCGGGGCCGGGCTGCCGTCGTAGGTGCAGGTGGTCGCTCCGGTCAGGAGCGTGGAGACGGCCAGGTTCCACATCATCCAGTGCGTGGTGGTGTACCAGAGGAGGCGGTCGCCGGGGCCCAGGTCGGACTGCAGGCCCAGCGTCTTGAGGTGTTCGAGCACGACACCGCCGTGGCCGTGGACGATGCCCTTGGGCAGGCCGGTGGTGCCGGAGGAGAACAAGATCCACAGCGGGTGGTCGAACGGCACCGGCGTGCAGGTGAGTTGCTCGGTGCGCGTGGAGGCGTCCTCCCAAGGGACGGTGAGTGCAGGGTAGTTCTCCTGGGGCCAGGCCAGTCCCACGTGGTCCACCAGGACGGTGGCCTTCAGAGTGGGGAGAGTGCGGGCCAACTCCAGTACGGCGTCCCGGCGGTCGTGGGTGGCGCCGTTGAAGAGGTAGCCGTCGGCCGCGATCAGGACCGTGGGCTCCAGCTGGGCGAAGCGGTCGGCGGCGGCCTTGGGGGCGTAGTCCTGGCCGCACACCGACCAGACGGCGCCGAGACTGGCGGCGGCGAGGAAGGCGACGATGGCGTGCGGGGTGTTGGGGAGATAGCCGACGACCCGGTCGCCCGCGCCGACGCCCAGGTCGCGCAGGGTGGCGGCGACGGAGGCGACCTGGGCGCGCAGCTGCTTCCCGGACACCTCGCGGCAGGCGCCGGTCTCGTCCAGCGCGATGATCGCGAGCCGGTCGTCGGGGAGGTGGCGCAGGGCGTGATGGGTGTAGTTGAGGGTGGCGCCGGAAAACCAGCGGGCGCCCGGCATCTTCTCTTCGGTCAGCACCTGCTCGTACGGGGTGGCCGCGTCAACGTCGAAGTACTCCCACACCGCGCTCCAGAACCCTTCGAGGTCCGTGACGGACCAGCGGTGCAGAGCGGCGTAGTCGGTGTGGTCGTAGGCGACTTGGACCCCCCGGTGCCGGGTGACCCAGTGGCCGAAGTCCGCGATGCGGCTGGCGGTGGTGGCCTCTGGGTCAGGGGCCCAGAAGGGCTTCCCCGGCGGGGTGAGCTGTGCACTGGTCATCGCGATGCGCTCCTCGACAGGGCTGCAGTGGCGAGCGGTTCGGTGGGGGAGGGGAGCCCGGTGCTGCACAGCAGCGGTGCCCAGGCGGCGGTGTCCGTGAAGTCGGCGGCGCCCGCCGGGACGACGTCCACGACGACTCGGTCGGGGCGCAGCAGGACGGCGTCCGCCCGACCGCCGCGCAGCCAGGCGGCAAGCGTGCTGTCGTCGCCGAGGTCGTCCGTGCGGATGAGCCGTGCACCGATCGCCTCGGCGACGGCTCGCAGCCAAGGTGCGGCAGGCACGGCACTCAGGACGGCGAAGGAGTCACCGAGCAGGTCGTCGAGGCGGATCCGCCCGGCGCCGGCACTCACCCAGGGCTGCGGGCAGGCCGTGCCCGCCAGATCCCGCCCGCCCGGGCGGGCGCGCCGCCGGACGAGGGCGCTCCGGCTCAGGGCCGGACTGAGGTCGCGGCCGGCCGCCTCCCGCAGGGCAGGTATGCGGCAGGCGGCGCTCGTGAGGCTCCGGCGCAGCGCGGCGGCACGGCCCTGGCCGCCGGTCATGGCCCAGCCCATCGCGACGGCGAGGCGGATCATGTGGCGGGCGTGCGGCTTGCGTTCGTTCTCGTAGGTGTCCAACAGGCTTTCGTGGGCCCCCTGTTGGAGGACGCGGCCGATCTTCCACGAGAGGTTGTACGCGTCGCGCATTCCGGCGCACAGTCCCTGGCCGATGAAGGGCGGGGTGAGGTGGGCGGCGTCGCCGAGCAGGAAGACGCGCCCTCGGCGCCAGCGGTCGGCGACACGGGCCCGGAAGGTGTAGTCAGCCTGCCGGATCACTTCGACGTCGCCGTCGTACGCCACCTCCACCCACGGGCCGATCAGCTCTCGTACGCGTCGGTCGTCCAGCTCTTCCCCGTCCCGCAGGCGGAACTCCCAGCGGTAGCGGTCCTCACCGATCCTCATGAACGTCGCGGCCCGAGCGGGATCGCAGACCTGCTCGACACCCTCCCAGCACCGGACGGGGTGGTGGGTGCGGACATCGATGACGCTCCAGCGTTCCTCGAAGCGCAGGTCCTCCCATACGGCGCTCATGGCCTCGCGAGTGAAGCTGCCGGCCCCGTCGCAACCGAGGACGAAGTCCGCTTCCAGGTGCTCGGGCACCTCACTGCCGTCACGGCGGAAGGTCACCCGCACAGGACCGTCGCCGCTCGGGTCGATACCGACGACTTCCACCCCGCTGAGCAGTTCGGACTCCGGCCGTCGGGCCAGGGCCGCGCGCAGCAGCCTCTCCAGCTCCGGCTGGTCGAACATGCTGGTCTGCGGGAAGCCGTGGTGTCCGTGTTCGGAGCGCCGGAACTCGCCGATCACCCGGTGGCGTGCGTCGAGCAGCCGGAGGCCCTTGGCCGGGCGGGAGATGGCGGCGAACTCCTCGTGGACGCCGGCGGCCTGCAGGATCCGCCGGACCTCGTCGTCCGTGGCGACGGCGCGCGGCAGCGGGTAGACGTCCCGGTGGCGTTCGAGGACGACACTCCGCACACCGTGGCGGGCGAGGAGCAGTGCGGCCGTCACGCCCACCGGTCCCGCACCGATGATGACGACGGGAACCCGGGAGTCGGCGCTCACCGTGCGTCCGTGACGGGGGTGCGCTGTTCGCCGAGGTCGATGCGCCCGTCCGGTGTGGCGATGGTGGCGGTGATGACATCGCCCTCGTGCAGGTAGTGGGGGTTGCGGGCCTGGCTGTTGAAGAACGCCTTCCACTTCAGGGCGGGCGGCAGCAGCGCGCCGATCTTCTCGACCGGCTTCGGCGGTGCCTTCAGGGCCGTGCCGCCCGGGGTGCCGGTGAGCAGCAGGTCGCCGGGGTCGAGGTGCTGGAAGCGGGCCAGCAGCGTCAGCGCCTCGGCCGGCCGGACGATCATGTCGGCCAGGGTCCGGTCCTGGCGCGGGCTGCCGTTCACCGACAACCGCAGCCGCAGGTCGAGGAGGTGAGGGAAGTCTTCCGGCTCCAGCAGGGCCAGGTAGGGCCCGGTCGGCGTGAAGGTGGGGTACGACTTGCTCTCGTAGAACTGGCTCTTGGTCAGCTGGATGTCACGGGCGCTGACGTCGTTGGTGAGGACCAGCCCGGCGACGTAGGCAGGCAGGTCGCGCTCGGAGACCACGGTGCCCACTGGGACGGGTGCGCCCATGACCAGGCCGAGTTCGACTTCGTAGTCGAGGAACTTCACGTGCGCGGGCTTGACGACGCTGTCGTGCGGGCCGCTCACGGAGCCGGAGGCCTTGCGGAAGAAGGTGGGCGGGATCTCCCCGGTGAAGCCCGAATCACGGGCGTGGCTGCGGTAGTTGACCATCTGCGCGACCACCCGGCACGGGGTGGTGACCGGAGGCAGCGCGGCCAGGTCCGCGAGCGGCGTGCCCGTCTCGCCGGACACGGCTGCCTCCTCTACCGCTTCGCGGTCCGCGAGCAGCTCGGCGGTGGTGACGGCCTTGGTCTCGACGCGGACGGCGCGCTCGTCGCGCACCGCCCACCAGCCATCCTCGGTACGCAGGACGTTCGTACTCATGGGGTCATCGCTTTCAGCAGGCCCAGCATCCGGGCGGGGTCGAGTTCGCTGTCGTCGCGCAGGGCGCGCAGCAGCTCGCGGAGTTTGGCGGGAGAGGGATTCGTACCGAGGAACTCGCGGGTGACGGGCGGCCCCCACTGGGCCAGCCCGCTCGCCGACAGCGGAGCCCATCCCGGCTCCACATCGCAGGAGAACAGGTCGCCGTCCGCGAAGTGCTCCACCATGAACCGGTCCGGATCACGCCAGTAGTCGAAGATCTGGCTGCCCTGGATGTGCCGGCCGATGCCCCAGCTGCGCTGGTAGCCGCGCTCGGCCAGATACTCCCCGCCCGCGGCGATCGCGTCGAGGTCGGTGACCTGGTAGGCGGAGTGGACGTAGTGCGTTCCGGGCCCCAGGTGCATCGCCAGCGTGTGATGGTCCACGGGGACGCTTCCCTGGTCACAGCGGAAGAACGCCATGACCGGGCCGCGCTCCCGCTGCCCGTCCAGGAAGTGGAAGTCGCTGATGATCATCCCGAGCGTGTCGAGATACCAGTTCATGCTCCGGGTGAACACCCGCGTCTCCAGCACCAGATGTCCCAGTCGCTGGATCCGCGACGGCTCGCGCGGCGGGCGCTGGGTGGCGTTCGTGCGCCGGTGATCCGTCCCGAAGTTGAGGACGAGAGGCCGCTGTCCGGGCAGCTCCGGCAGCTCCTCGGCGCAGTGCACCACCCGCACCGGGAGGCCGGACGGGTCCAGCAGGTCGACCCGCTTGCCGCCGCCAGGGACGTCCGCGTCCCGCACGCTGGTCCCCGTCGCGCGCGCCAGCCGGTCCAGATCCGCCCGCTCCGCCGCGCGGAACGCCTGGCCGATGAAGCGGGACGTGCGCCCTCGGCGGATCACCACGCAGGGCGAGCCGGCGAAGGTGCCGCGCAGCCAGAGGGTGTCCGGCGTACGGGCGGCGACGGAGAACCCGAAGTCACGCGCGAAGACCTCGGCGCGGTCGAGGTCGGGCTTCTCGAACTCCACCCAGGCGATGTCGGCGACCTTGATCACCGGATTCCGTGCGCGCCCGGGGTGCTCGCCGCGCAGGGCCCCCTGCTCGCTGTGGAGGTCCTGGTGTGCGGTCCTGAGGTCGGCCGGGGCGGTTTGGGTTTCGGACATGGCGTCCTCCAAGCAACATTGCCGTAATGAGGAAATCATCATCTCTGCACATCTCGTCGTCAATAGTTGTCACGTAGTTAACTGACGAAAAAGTCAGAGATGCTGACCTGGTCACGAAGGTTGCTAGACTCCGCTCCATGTCCACATCAGCGCCGGTCGGCAACCGGTTCGAGAGGCGCCGTGCGGCGACCCGCAACGCCCTCGTGTCCGCGGCCCGGCAAATCCTCGCGGAGACCGGTGACACGGGGGTCAGCATCCAGGCCATCGCCGACCGGGCGGACGTGGGATTCGGGTCCTTCTACAACCACTTCGATTCGAAGGCGGAGTTGTTCGACGCCGCGGTGTCGGACGCCCTCGAGGAGTTCGGTCGGGCCATCGACGAGCGACTGAGGGAGACCGACGACCCGGCCGAGCTCGTCGCGGCAGGCTTCCGCCTCACCGCCCGGATGGTCGACTCGCATCCGGATCTGATGCGCGTCCTGCGTCACCGCGGCCTCGCTCAGATCCACTCCGAGAAGGGTGTCGCCCCGCGCGCTCGACGTGACCTGGAACGGGGCATCGCCACCGGCCGCTTCGCTGTCGACGACCCGGTCATCGCCCTGTCCGCCTTGGGCGGGGTGTTGTTGTCGTTGGTCGAGCTGAGGTTCTCCCGCCCCGATCTCCATGCCGAGGAGGCCGCCGCGAGCCTGGCCGAGATGGCCTTGCGCATGCTGGGCGTGCCGGACGCCGAGGCTCGCGAAATCGCCCGGTGTCCCCTGCCCTCCGGCGTCGCCGACTGAAGGTGTCGAGCACCGCTACAACCGGTGCTCTCCTCGCGGGCGGCCAGGGCTTCGTCCGTGGTCGCGTGACGCGGCGGCTCCTCGCCATTCCATCGTCCGTCATTCCATCGACGCGAGAGGGTCCTCGCTGCAGACGTCCAGGGCCTCGCTATCCAGCACCATGGCTCGGGGGCACCGCATCCCGATGACCGAGCGCGCCTGGGGGACCATTACCGCGCCCTGGCCCCGGTCGCTTACCCGGCGTTGAAGGGTGCGGCCGACGACCTGACCTCTCTACCGCTGCGGGAGGAGTTCCGGTTCGGCCTTGGCCTGTTCCTCGACGGCCTGGAGCGGGCCAGGCGCAAACCGTCCGAGGTGGCCGACGTGTCTGGCGGGCGCTGACTGCGCGCCCGGTCTCTCCAGTGCCGAGTGCCCTCTCAAGCGGCGGAGCCCTCACGGCCTTTGGCGGTGAGGTCGGGTAGGGGTAGTCGGCAGATCGCGTGGGCCTCGTCGGCGGAAAGGCCGAGCATGCGCAGCAGGTCCTCGGTGACCTGATCGGTGGTTTCCGCTTCGTCTCGCTCGGGGTGGTCGTGCAGGAGCTGTCCGAGGCAGAGCTGAGCGCCCGCGACAGTGACCAGGGCGAGTTCGGCGTCGTGCACAGTGAACCGGCCGGCGCGGACCGCCGTTTCGATGTCGCGCAGAGCGCGGGCGGCGATGCCCTTGTCCGACGCGGCCAGGGCCAGTCCGTTGTTCAGCAGGACCTTGCTGAGTTCGGGTTGGCGGCGGTGCAGGCGTCCGGTCAGGCGGAAGCTCTGCGCGAACACCTGCGCGGGGTCGGTCAGATCCGTTGTCAGCTCGTCCAGCAGGTCCCCGTACGCCTCGAGGGCGTGCTCGATCGCGGCCTGGTAGAGCTGCTCCTTGCTCTCGAAGTGGTTGTAGAACGATCCCATCCCCACGTCGGCGGCCTGGGTGATCTCCAGGATCGGGACGTTCGTCCTGCCGGCCGCGAGGAAGGCCGTGGCTGCTTCGATGAGCGCGGCGCGGGTGCGCGCCTTCCGCCGTTCCACACGGCTCGGGACATCCTGCGTCATGCCTGCTCCCTCTCACGGGTTCAGGCCCACTCTATCCGCAGCCCGTCAGAGATGAGGAGATCGTCACTTCTGGCTGGCTGGCAGTGCCGGGCGGTGGCGGCGGTGACGGTAGCCGGTGAGTCATGCCTTCGCCGGACTCCTGGGCGGTGCCCGCGGACGCGCTGCGCAGCCCCGCGCACGGCGCGCGGGCCTTGTCGGGGTTGATGTGACCGCCGGCATGGCCCGCGTGTGCAGACGGGGTATGCCGCCTTGTCAGCCGACAGTCAGGACGGGGCGGGGGCCGGCGGGGGCTGTCCACGCCTGACTGACCTCGGAGAGAGGGTAGGCCTGAGCGTCCACCTTCACCTTGCCGTCGGCGATGAGCTGTACGTAGGCGGCGACCTGGACGAAGTAGCGGCGCATGTCGAAGGAGCCGATGCCACTGCCGCTGAGGCGGAAGGGGCGGCTGCGCAGCAGTGAGGCGGGCACGGTGGCTTGCTCGCCGGCCGCACCGCCGATCTCCACATAGCTGGTGGTGCCCGCGCCGGGAACGTACGCCAACGCCTGGAAGGCTGCCTCGGCGGCGCCGCCCCACAGGAAGTCCAGGACGAGGTCGGGTGCCTTGCCGTCGAGGGCCGCACCGATGGCCGCCGCGTCGGTGTCCTTGGTGCCGGTGATCTCCACGGTCTCGGCGCCGAGGCCGGCCACGCGCTTGAGGTCGTCCGCGCCGCGGCCCACGCCGATGATCCGCCGCACGCCGAGTGCCTGGGCGTTCTGCACGGCGAGACCGCCGGCCGCTCCCGTGACCCCGATGATCACGACGGTGTCCGGGGCGCCGTGTTCGTCCGCGTGGCCGGTGAGCGGCATCCAGGACGACATTCCCGGGTTCACGCCCGCCGCCACGGCGACCGGGTCGATTCCGTCCGGGAGGGGGAGTGCCATGGTGATCGCCATTCGCTCGGCGAAGGTGCCCCAGGGCTCCTCGATGTCGCCGGTGTACACCAGCGTGCCGTCGGCGGTGCGGGCCACCGCGTCCACGCCCGGTACCAGCGGGAACTGCCCGGTGCTGCTGTAGTGCCCGCCGGACGCCTTGGCCCGCACCACGGGGTGGATCGCCGTCGCGACGAGCTCGACGATCTGCCGGCCCGAACCCGCCTCGGGCTCGGGGAAGTCCTGGTACTCGGGTACGACCCCACCGGCCGTCGCCACCACTGCTGCCTTCATCACTGCTCTCCTTCGACTCGGGTGATCGCGCCGTGTATCCAGGCCGCTACGGATCGGTGCTGGAACGCCGCGGCAACCGCCTTGGGGTTGGGCATCTTTACGGCTACATAGTATCCATAAAAATCGCGAAGGGAAACCGCGCCCAGTGCGGCACGCGATCGCTGACCGGTGCAGGCGATCCCGGAAGGCGGGCCGCCCTGGACGCCGCCCGGTCCCTTAGCGAGCCGGCGGTGGGGGCTGCACCAGGCCCGTCTGGTAGGCGATGGCGACGAGTTGGGCGCGGTCGCGGGCCTCCAGTTTCGCCATGGCGCGTTGGATATGGGTGCGCACGGTCAGCGGGCTGATGCTGCACGCGCTCGCGATCTCCTCGTTGGATTTCCCCTCGGCGGCCAGGGCCATGACTTCGCGCTCGCGGGCGGTGAGATGGGCCAGGCGTCCCGACGGCACCAGGCGGTCGCGAGACGTCCGGATGGTGAGGAAGTGGGCGATGAGGGAGCGGGTGGCTCCGGATGAGAGGAGTGGCTCGCCGGAGGCCACGGTGCGGATGGCGGTGAAGAGTTCGTCCACGGTGGCGTCCTTGCCGAGGTACCCGCTCGCGCCGGCGTGCAGGGCCCGGGCGACGTACTCCTCGGTCTCGTAGGTCGTGAGGACGAGGACACGGGTCGCGGACAGCTCCGGAGCCTTGCCGATCGCGGCTGTGGCGGTCAGTCCGTCCGTACCGGGCATACGGATGTCCATGAGGACGACATCGGGGTGGTGGATGTGTGCGAGGTCCACTGCTTCCTTGCCGTCGCAGGCTTCACCGACCACCTCCATGTCCTCGCAGGACTCGATCAGAGTCCGGAAGGTGGCCCGCATCAGGGCCTGGTCGTCGGCGAGCAGGACACGGATCGTCATGGCGTTCGTTCTTCCTCCGGGGCAGGTGGATACAGCGGTAGGGCGGTGGTGACCTCGAAACCGCCCTCGGGCCGGGGGCCGGCGCGAAGTTCGCCGCCCACGGAATGGGCGCGTTCCGTCATGCCCATGAGTCCGAAGCCGCGGCCTCGCGGGAAACCGGCGACGGGGGCGGTGGCTCCGTCGTTCGCGACCGTCATGACCAGGCGGGCGTTGGAGTACGCAAGCCGAATGTCTGCGACTTTCGTCGGCGCGTGCTTGGTGACATTGGTGAGAGCCTCCTGAAGGATGCGGAACGCGGTCAGATCCACTCCCGGCGAGAGCGGTCTGGGCTCTCCTTGGGTGGTGACCGTGACGGTGATGCCGACGGACTCGCACGCCGTGATCAATTCAGGTAGGCGTGCGAGTCCGGGGGCCGGCTCCAGGGGAGCGGAGTCGGGATCGCTCGCCTCGCGCAGCAGCCCGACGGCGGACTTGAGCTCGCGCAGCGCCGAGGTCGTGGTGCCGATCAGGTCGGCGAGAATCTTCTGCGTCTCGTCGGGACGGCCCCGCAGGAAGTGAGCGGCGGCGCCCGCCTGAACCTTGGCCAGGGCCAGGTGGTGGGCGACGACGTCGTGGAGGTCGCGGGCGATGCGCAGGCGTTCCTCGGCGACGCGCAGGCGTGCTTCCTCCTCGCGGGTCTGCTCGGCGTGTTCGGCGCGAGCGTGGACGGCTTCGAGGTAGGCGGTGCGGAGCCGGGCGCCGCGTCCCAACGCCAGGGGCAGCAAGAGCCACAGGATCGGGCCACCTTTGAAGTCCGAGGGGTCGTTGATCACCACGGTGGCCACCACCGCCGCCACGGTGGTGAACCCGTAGACGTGGGTGGTCTTGTCGTTGGTGCCGGCGGACAGCCGGTACAGCCCGGCCATGAGAGGTGCCAGAAGCAGAGGGGTGACTGCGTAGCCCAGGGGGATGGTGATCACTGTGGCCAGGGCGATCACGACCAGGACGGTTCGCGGGCGGCGACGACTTGCCAACAGGGCGAGACAGGAAAGGGCGGCGAGGGCTTTGGCCGGCCATTCCCCACCCAGTGACGGGGCGTCGGAGGCGGTGAACGAGTCGCCGACAGCGGCGCAGGTCCACAGAGCCAGGGACATCACCACGCCGGCGGCACGTGGGCGGAAGTTCGCGTACTCCTGTGTTGCGCTCGTCATCGGCACTCCGGGTGAGTCATGGCCTTGCTCCGTGCGGTCGGCACGAGCCGCCCGTGGACTTCGCCATGGGCGGCTCGGGAACAGCTGGTCGTGGGAAGGACCGATCAGACGCGAACCTCGGCCGGGCTGTCCGCGGCACTGCCGTCCGTTTCGGCACCTTCGGCCGACCGGAGAGTGAGCGCCTCACCCTCGATGTCGACGCGGGGCAACAGCCGGTCCAGCCGGCCCGGAAGCCACCAGGCCCGGTCTCCCAACAGGGCCAGGACTGCGGGGACGATCGTCATCCGCACCAGGAAGGCGTCGAAGAGAACGGCGGCGGCCAGGCCGAACCCGATCATCTTGATCATGGAGTCCGTCTCGGTGACGAAGCTGGCGAAGACCGCGATCATGATCAGCGCGGCGGCGACCACGACCCGGGCACTGTGCCGGAACCCGGTGGTGACCGCCTGCGCGGGCCGCTCCCCGTGGACGTATGCCTCGCGCATGCGCGAGACGAGGAAGACCTCGTAGTCCATGGCGAGCCCGAAGACGATGCCCACGAGGAAGATCGGCATCAAGGTCATGATCGGCCCGGTCTGGTCCACGCCCAGCAGTTCGGCGCCGTGCCCGTCCTGGAAGACCAGGACCACCGAACCGAGGGCCGCCAGCACCGACAGCAGGAATCCGAGGGCCGCCTTGATGGGAACGAGTACGGACCGGAAGACCACCAGCAGCAGAAGGAAGGCCAGGCCGATCACGACCGCGAGGTAAGGGAGCAGCGCGGCCTGGACCTTGTCGGCGATGTCGATGTTCACCGCGGTGGTCCCGGTGACCTGGAAGGTCGCCCCGGCCTGGGACTCGATGCCCGTACGCTCGACCCGGACGGCCTTCACCAGGTCCTTGGTCTTCTCGTCTGTCGGCGCGGTCGACGGCACGGCCTTGAAGATCGCGGTGTCACCGGCGTCGTTGAACTTGGCCGCGGAGACAGCCACGATCCCCTTCGTGGCGGCGACCTCCTTCGAGATCTCCTTCACCGCACCCGCCGCGTCCGACGCGCCCTTGGCATCCACGACGATGGTCAGCGGCCCGTTGAAGCCCGGCCCGAAACCCTCGGCCAGGTCGTCGTAGGCACGGCGCTCGGACGTGGAGGTGGACTTCGCCTCGTCTCCCGGCATGCCCAGTTGCAGATTCGCCATCGGCAGAGCGATCGCCCCGAGGCCCACCACGCTGAGCAGGAGCACGGGTACGGGACGGCGCAGCACGAACCGTGACCAGCGGGTGCCCCCGTTGTTCTCGGTGCTCTTCTCGGTGCGGTGCCCCTTGACGGCGGCTCTGCGGGAGGTCCGCGAGAGGGCGGCGTTCGGCCACATGCCGAACAGCGCCGGGACCAGCGTCAGTGCGACCAGCACCGCGACGACGACCGCCGCCGCGGCGGCCAGACCCATCTTGGTGAGCATCGGGATGCCCACCACGGACAGCCCCACCAGCGCGATGACGACGGTGAGTCCGGCGAAGACGACCGCGGAGCCGGCGGTGCCGACCGCCAGCCCGGCCGCTTCCTGCGGCGTGCGGCCCTTCGCACGCTCCTCGCGGTAGCGGGAGACGACGAACAGGGCGTAGTCGATACCGACGGCGAGACCCAGCATCACGGCCAGAGTGCTGGCCGTGTCCGACAGCCCGAAGATGTCGGCCACCGCCGTGATCGAGAAGAGGCTCACGGCGACACCGACGAGCGCGGTCAGCAGCGGCAGTCCGGCGGCGGCCAGCGAACCGAAGGTGATCAGCAGCACCATGGCGGCCACCGAGATACCGACCACCTCGGACACACCGCCCGGCCCGCCGCCGCTGTCCAGCGCCTCACCGCCCGCCTCGACGGTCAGGCCTGCATCCCGGGCCCGGTCGACGACCGCCTGCACATCATCCCGGCTGGTGTTGCTGACATCGGCGACCTTCACGTCGTAGGTGACCGTCGTGTACGCCGTCGAACCGTCCCTGCTGACCGCGTCGGTACGGAAGGGATCGTCGGCTCTGCTGACCTGAGGACCCCCGGCGAGCTTCGCCACCGCTTTCTCGATGGCCGCTCTGTTGTCGGGCGCTGTCACCTTCTGCCCGCCCCGGGCGACGAACACGACGCGGGCGGTCGCGCCGTCGGCCAGGACCCCGGGAAAACGCTCTTGGGCCAGGTCGTAGGCCTTCTGCGCCTCGATACCCGGCATGGAGAACCTCTCGTCGGAGGTTCCGGGCGCCTGGGAGGCGGCAAGGCCGACGGCGACCATGACGGCCAGCCACATCAGGACGACGGTCCATCGTCGCCGGAAGGCCAGACGGCCCAGTCGATCAAGAAAGGTAGCCACGCGGGACTCTCCACATCTGCTTTCGGGAACCCGCTCAGGCTGTCGGGAAGCGGTCCGTGCTGTCGTCGTCCTTCTGATAGGAAGCTCACTACTGATCTGGCAGTACAACTGTGGTTGGCAGATCCCCCTCCGGTGCGACAGGCCCATCCCGCCTCGGACCGGATCGGACGGCTCCCGACTGTCCGCGGAGGCGCCATCCTGCAGGGCGGGGGCGGGGGAGGTGGGCATCGCCGAGCACGTGCAGCGCTACAGTCGGAGTACGCCGTTTCGAGTACGACCGGTGCCGTCGGCTGCCTCTCGCACTGCTCAGGAAGCCTCGGAGGCCTGTTCCGTGACGAGATCTCAGACGGCGCCCGCACCAGGACCGGCGGCCTCGGGCTCAGCTCCCAGGTGACGTACGACTCCGTGTCCGAGGGGGACAGCGCGGCCCTGGCTTTCGCGAAATGGCTAGACATCCGGGACCTCGCCGGGGGCCACCGTCCTGTTCGCCCACCGGCGGGTCGTCATCCAAGGCGCCGTACGTCGCGGAGTCAGCCTCAAGCCGTACCCGTCCTCCATCAAAGGGCCTCTTCTTGTTCCGTCGCGCCCCGGCGACTTGTACGCATGCCAGGAGGAACCGCGAGGTCGATCCGGCCGTACGACAGACGTGGCGATGTCTACTCGCGCACGCGCCCGGCATCAGCTCCAGGATGAATCGCGCCGTGGCGAACCGTGAACCGGGCTGTGGGGTGAGCCGGACGTCCGTAACGGATACGATGTGGCCGATAAGAATGTTTGTCAAGCCACACATCCGCGACGTGGAGCGGGAGACCCGATGCTGAGGACGTCAGGAGGTCGGCTGTCCGAGGAAGCGACAACTGTTCCGCGGTGCTCGGCGTGCCACGAGGTTCTGAGGCGTGCCGTCCATTGAGAGGCGATCGGGACGGCCGCTCACGAATGCGTCTCGCT
The DNA here is from genome assembly GCF_053596855.1 of Streptomyces sp. NPDC001617. Classification (NCBI taxonomy): domain Bacteria; kingdom Bacillati; phylum Actinomycetota; class Actinomycetes; order Kitasatosporales; family Streptomycetaceae; genus Streptomyces; species Streptomyces sp. NPDC001617. Next base: position 4,761 of record NZ_JBSFHA010000095.1, on the reverse strand, counting down.
CGGGCGGTTTGAGATCAGGTGGATAGCCGTTGGCGCGCAACCAGGCATCGAAAGCCAATGCGGCGATGTCGCCGTGCGGGACGTCGTGGTCGGCGTTGCAGCGGCGGATGCGTCGCTGGAGCTGGAGAACGTCGGGAACGGCGTAGTTGAGCTGTCCTCGTTTGGTGTGACGGTTGCCAATGATCTCCATCGTGTCAGGGTGGGGGGAGACGGGATCGTTGGGATGGGATTGGGCTTCGAGTGCGTCGGCCACCTCACGCAGCCGTCGGGCGTGGTGGGAGAGATCGGGCACGAATCTTGCTCCGGTCGGTACGACTGGGCGGCTACTGAACTTGAACTCGTGATGTCGGGCCTCGCGGGCTGAGGTGTGTCAGATGTGGGCCCTGATTTGCTGCACTGGATGTCCGAGTGCGTCCCCGATGGCGGTCAGTTCCTCGTCGCTGAACCAGGCGCGCTCGGGGTTCCAGATGGCGATCTCGAATCGAGCAAAGCCACAGGGCCAGTCGTAGTCCAGTGCGTGCAGTGAGGTCGCGGTGCCGCAGCAGGGGACAAGCGCGGCGAGGGTTGCGAAGCCGTTGTCGCAGTGGGCTTCGAGTAGGTCGCCCCACCACTCGGTGTCGATCGACGCGCCGCAGTGGGGACAACCGATCTTCTGCAGATTCTGACCGCAGTCGACAACGGTGAGTGTGTCGTGCCAGGTGACGTCGATCTCGACGGCGACGCCGCCGGGGAGCCCGGGGGCCAGGTCCTCCACGATCGACGCAGTTCGGTCAGCTGCGGCCTGCTCGGGCTGCCAGTGCGGGTCGGTCGGAATGACGGAGAGGACGTCGTCACTCATGGGCTCACTCGATTCGTCGGGCGGGAACCTCATCCAGGCGACGCGATGCTACCGAACGCGCGTTCGGGTGGCAGGTTACTTAGACGTCATCTCATTTGGTGAGTCTGCGGTAGCAGATGAGGGTGCAGGCGATGCTGGTGAAGGCCAGGAAGTGTTCGGCTTTATGCTCGTAGCGGCGGTGCAGTCTGCGGCATCCGGCGAGCCAGGACATCGTGCGTTGTATGGTCCAGCGGTGGCGGCCCAGTCGGGTCGAGGACTCCATGCCTTTGCGGGCGATACGGTGCCGGATGCCGCGCCCACGTAACCATCGCCGCAGGTGGTCGTAGTCGTATCCCTTGTCGGCGTGGAGCTTTGCCGGTCTGCGCCGCCGGCGTCCGCGCCGCGAGCGGATCGGCGGTATCCCCTTCACCAGCGGGATCAGCGCCTGGCTGTCGTGCAGGTTCGCCCCGGAGATCCCGACAGACAGGGGCAGACCGGTCCGCTCAGTGATCAGGTGGATCTTTGAGTCGTACTTGCCTCGATCGACAGGATTCGGGCCTGTCAGCTCCCCCTTTTCAGGGCCCGCATGTTCACCGAGTCGATCGCGCAGCGGGACCAGTCCAACTCGCCGCGGGAGCCGAGTTCGTCGAGGACCAGGCGGTGGAGTTTTGCCCACACGCGGGCCTTCGTCCACTCGGTGAATCGTCGGTGGGCCGTCGCACCCGATGGCCCGAACGATGCGGACGGCAACTGCTGCCACGTGCAGCCCGAGGTCGCCACGAAGATGATTGCTGCCAGCACTTCGCGGTCGCCGTGCCGACGTCGGCCACCCCCCTGAGGCCGCGATGGCGCTTCCGGCACCACCCGCTGGAACATCTCCCACAACTCGGCCGGCACCAGCCGCTCAACGATCCCTGCCACGACCGGCAGCTTACCCAGCCAAATGAGATGACATCTAATACCAACGACGATTGCGGGAACCCGGCGCCGGCCATCGGCAGGCAGCCCGGCCTGCTTTGGGGGTGAGCTGGGCGCGCCGCGCGCGAGCAAGCCGCGGGTGTCGGCGCGGGGCAGCCGCATCCCGGAGAGGCCCTGCAAGCTGTCTGCCGTCGCCGAGACGGCGATCCAGCGGGACGGCCGTTCGCACGCAGGTTGCGGACCCATGCACCAAGCTCATTGTCCTTGGAGCCGTAGCACCGGCAGAGGTACTCGTTGAAGCCGTTGTCTGCGTGGTGCAGGCCCGTCTGCGCGGTGCGTACGGAGTATGTGGAGAGCCGGTCCGCGTCCTCGGACACGATGATGCCCGTCAGTGACTCGAGCAGCGTATTGCCCCCTGGGGGGCGGAGTGGACGCGGTACGGAACAGGCATGGCTGGGCTCGCCGACTTGGTCGGCGAGCCCAGCCGGCGGGATGCCGGTCACCCTGCCTTTCGTCGGGTCAGTTGATGCGGACGATCTTCCAGAGCTGGTCGTCGACGGTGAGGCTGTTCCACTGGATGACGGCGGCGCCGTCGGAGGTGGAGGACTGCGCGACGCCGGCGACGAGGGAGCTGTTGACGTTGTGGAGTTTGTAGTAGCCGCCGCCCGCGTCGGTGAGGGTCCACTTCTGGGAGTCGGCGGTGGAGGGTGTGTTCTGGACTATGGCGGCTCCCGCGGTGGTGGAGGAGTTGCTGATGTCCAGGTTGAGGTTGCTGTTGACGTTCTTGATGGTCCAGGCTCCGTTGCCGGCGGACTGGAAGGTGAACATCTGACAGAAGCAGGCGGAGTCGTGGTACTGCTGGGCGGCCGTGCCGGCGGTGGTGGAGGCGGCGGGGATGTCGATGTACTTGCCGCTGTTCTTGTTGACGAGGACGTACTGTCCGGTGCCCAGCGGCGGCAGGGCGGTCTGGGTGAGGTTCCAGCGCTGGCAGGCGCAGGAGGTGCTGCTCCACTGGTCGGCGACGGTGCCGGCGGTGGTGGAGCCGCCGGGGATTTCGAGCAGCTTGCCGGTGACGCGGTTGGTGATGGTGTAGCCGCCGGCCGGGCTCGGGGCGACGGCCCATTCGTGGTCGAGGGTGCCGTTGTCGTCCCACTGCAGGATCTGGGCGCCGTCGGCGGTGGACTGGCCCTGCACGCCGAGGACCTTGCCGCTGGCGACGTTGAAGATCTTGAAGTAGCCCGAGGTCTGCTGGACGAAGCGCCACTGCTGGTCGGTGGCGTTGTCGGCGTTCTGCTGGGTGGCGCCCACGCCGTTGGTGGTGGAGCCGCCCGCGATGGTCAGCATCAGGTTGCTGCCGGCGTTGGAGGCGGTGTAGGTGGCGCCGTCGGAGATGCCGCCGCCCAGGTCGATCGTGCTGTAGGTGATCGGGTTGAGGGTGTTGGTGTTGCGGCCCCCGCTGAAGACCTCCAGGCTGTGTCCGTCGGACAGGGGGAGCATGCCGCGGCTGTAGCCGCGGGCGACGTTGGACTGGATGTGGACCCAGGCGTTCGAGGCGCCGCCTTGGGTGTTGATGAACACGTCCTGCACGGTGTCGCCGCTGACGACGAGGGTGCCGTTCGTGCCGCCGGTGGGCAGCCAGGTGACGTAGGGCGCCCCGCTGGGGATGGTGCCGTCGGTCGCCCGCAGCACCTGGTCGGTGGCGGAATTGAACGCCTCGGGGTCGGCGGAGATCTTGTAGTACACGGAGCAGCCGCCCTCGGGCGCGCCGCAGTACTCGTGGGTCATCACGTAGTTGCCGTTCGGCAGCCGGGTGACCACCGGCATGCCGGGCCGGTCGGAGTAGGTCGGCTTCGTCACGTCGTCCACGACCGGGCCCCAGGTGCGCAGGTCCGTGGTGACCTGGTGGTCGATCTTCTGCCCGTAGGTGGTGTCACGCTGGTCGGAGTAGTAGACGATCAGCTTGCCGTTGGCGAACAGGAAGTCCGGCTCCCACACCGGGGTGTAGCCGTTGCTGGAGATCGCCCGTCCGCCGGTGGCGATGTTGCTGACGAAGGTCCAGGTCAGTCCGCGGTCCGTGCTGGCGTACAGGTCGATCTTGGTCGCCGAGCGGTCGCTGGGGACGGAGTCACCGGCGACCAGGATGGTCCCCGCCGGGAAACCTCCCATCGCGGTGGGCAGCTCGAACAGGTCGGGCTCCCATCGCATGCCCCAGCCGTTCTGGGTGTCGGCGACGCTGGAGATCTGGGTCCAGGAGTTGCCGTTGTCGGTGCTGCGGTAGATCGGGAAGACCGGCGTGCCGTTGGTCCACTGCTCGAAGGTGGCGAGGATGGTGCCGTTGGCGGAGCCGTTGTGCTGCAGACGCAGTGCTCGCGGGTAGAGCGAGCCGGGCGCGGGCGCGTCCGGCGGCGGGGTGTACATCGTCTGCGAGGGACGGGAAAGGGCGTCTGCCTTGCCCGCGGCGGGTAGAACCAGCGACGCCACCGAGGCGATCAGGGCGAGCAGCAAGAACAGGAATTTGGTGGGGCGGGGGCGTGGAGCGGCGCCGGGTCTGGCGCCTGGTTGTACGGGGGACATGTGCGGCTCCCAAGGGGGAAAGGGAAGGGGTGTTTCGGTGTCCGCCGCCTTGGTGCAGATCCATGCGGGATGCGGCGGAGTTCTTTGGCGCGTCGCCCGGGGAACGATCGGGCCATGCTGCGAGGCGCGGTTGGCGAGTACAGGGATCGCGGTGGGACAAGCGCGGAACGGAGGCAGGGTGGGCGTCCCGGCGGATGGGCCTACGCCGGAGCCGTGGCATGCGGGTGTGGGTCAGAGGGAGGGCGGCGGCGCGGTCGAGCCGCGGACGATGAGTTGGACGGGTGGGTCACTCGCCGGCGGCAGTTCGGTGCCGGGCTTCTCGATGGCGTGGAGGAGAAGCCGGATCCCTTCCCGTGACGCGGCCTCGAAGGGCTGACGGACGGTGGTCAGGGGAGGCGAGACGTAGGCGAAGACGGGGTTGCCGTCTAAACCGACGACGCTGACGTCCTCCG
>NZ_JBSFHA010000094.1:0-41431 GCF_053596855.1 Streptomyces sp. NPDC001617 | reverse complement strand
CCCCAATGATCACGAAGCCCGTGCCTGCTCTGCTATGCACCCCAACCGGTCACGGCCCGACCAACCGCCCGACCCCGGAACTCGCCCAAGCCCTGCCCTCCCGCGGGCCTGAACGTTCTCGCCCGCGTCCAGCAGCCCTTTGGGACTCGATCGTGGCCGAGAGCACAGACGACTGGGCGAAACCAATACGACGCGCGCCCGAGGCCTGGGCCATACACCGCAGGGCCATACCCTGGCCTGACGAACCCCCTCGGCTGCCACCTGAACAGCGGGCGCTTCCTGGGGGAACAATCATTCGGGGCGCAGATGCATTTATGCATCTGCGCCAGACGTGCTTCCGGCGCTTCGATGCCACTCTCTTCAGTGATTACGGGGGTGAACAGGAACCGTAAGGTGTGGGTCTGCATCCATTGCTCACACAGGAGAAAGGATGCATTCACCGTGCCAGAGCAAGATCCGTCTGCAAGGAAAAAGCGAGTGAAACCATGGGGGGTGGCCGCCCTCAGCGCCATTTCAGTCGGCCTCCCGAGCGTGCCAGCTTTCGCCGAGAGTGCCGTCGGCCCCATCTATATCACGACGTGCGCCGCCTGTGCGGGCGCGGCCTCGTTCCTTACACTGCGCACCAGCAAGTCGAAAACGGAGATTGAAAGGTCTGCAGTTTTCGAGGCCGCCATGGGGCCGTTGTCGAAGCGTATCGGCAAGATTCTGGAAAAGCCCCAGGAATTCGAACAGGAGAGGGACGGTGTGCTGGCACGCCTGGTCGAGGTGGCAGGCGAGATCGCACATCCGCGCGCACTGAGCGCCCTGTACTGGCTCGCCCCCGACGGCGGCAGCCTGGACCTGGCGATCGTCAACCAGTCGGCCAAGGAAGCCGGCATGCCGGAGACGTTCGCGGACACCAACAAGGGCCGCTTCCTGCTGGCCATTGCCCGATCCACCGGAGAGGCGGCCGGCGACTCGGCCAGCGGCCGTTATGTACAGGACTACGCCAAGGACCCCGATTCCAAGCGGATCTACATGACCGACGACTGCAAGACAGCACTGTTCAAGCCCGTACGCACCGGATCAACATCGCACGGCCTCTTGGTGCTTCAGGCTCAAAAGGCCGGGCACATTCCCGCGGGCCTCGAGGACGACGAACGCCTCAATTCCGTTGTCAATCTGATTGGATTCATGCGGCAGCTTCAGATCCCGGCTGCTCGTCGAAGGGATGTTCCAGGCCAGAGCGGGGATCCCGTCGTGCAAACATGAGATGCTACTCCCGCCCGGGCACAGCCCGGGCGAGTTTGCCACTACGCGGCAACGGACACACCTACTCTGAGTAGAACTGGACCGGCCGCAATTGCACCACACTCGGGGGTCACATGAACCACGTCAGGAATACTACGGTCCGTTTCGGCACCGGCTGGGTGGAAGGCGACGTGGCCAGCGCCGACTACTTCGCACACGCCCGCAGGGAAGCCGCCCAACGCACCCTGGGAGGGCCGCTCCTTCGGAAACTCGGCGATGCATGCACACACCTCCTCCGCCGCGTCCTGCGGCGGATGAAGTAACCCCACGCGCCCGCCGCCCGGACCATCACACGACGGGCGGCACCGCTCCTTCACTCCCCCGCTATCCCGCCAAGCAACCTGCACACCCCGCGAACCGCGCTACCAACTCCTCACCAGACATCACGCCGACACCCGCCGACAGCGCACGTAACGATCCATACCGCCCTCACCCCACAGCCGGCGCCCGGACGGCCCGGACGGCCCGGACGCGGATCCCATCAGGACGGTGGCCAACTGGCTCAAGACCGGCGATCCTCGGCACCCGACTACCGGAGCGTGGTCCAACCGTGGCAGACCCTACTGACGGCTCATCAGGGCAGGACTCGAATCCGTCCTGTGGAGGCGGCGGCGGTTGCCACCATGAGTGGCCCAACGCCGTATCCACGGAGCCGACCGCGCCTAGATGTTGCGCGTCATGACGTTGTTGCCGGTGTCGTTGGCAGCGACTTGGACGGGTAGCTGCGCAGTACGAGGGGTGGCTTGTGCGCTGACGACTCGTGCGGGCCCGTCGGAGATGCCTCAGCCACTCGGCGTGTGGGTCTCCTCCCCAACGGCTGCCCTCTCATGCGAGGTGGAGGGTGGCGAGGGCGGTGGTCCAGTCGGTGACGATGGCTTTCTGCGCGGCAGCGAGGGTGACTTGCCCTTTGCAGACCGCGGTGTGCAGCTTCGTCTCCACCGGGTCCTTCTTGTTGTTGACCCCGGAGCCCCTGCGGTGGCCGGGGTCGGCGGGCTCCACCCACAGATTGCGGGGGTCGTTGGGGTCCCCGCCGAGCTGCAGACTTATCAAGTGATCGTACTCGGCATCCCCCATGCGGCCGGTGAAGCCATAAGAAACGGCGTTGAGCCTCTTCTCCTTGCCCGTCACGTACGCGGAGGGACGCACCCCGGAGGTGTAGCCGCCCTTGCGGCAGATCGTCGAGGCCAGGTTCGACTGCGTGACCGCCGGGGAGATCGCGCCCGGCGTGCACTTCGGGTCCTCCAGCGGCTCGCCGTGCCCGTAGCGGTAGTGGCAGGAGCCCGCGGCAGCCTGCTGCTGCACCGTGTAGTGCTTCTGCGGGCCGGCCCCCACCGCGATCGCCCGCCCCGATGTCCCACCGGAGGCGGCGGTCCCCGATGGGTCCGCTGCCCGGGACCCGCTCGCAGATGGGGACAAGCCGCCGAGCGAGTCGGGCGAGCAGCCCGCCACGAACAGGGCGGCGAGCAGGACGGACGAAAGACGAGTAGAGCGCATGACGACCCCTCACGGGCAGATGGTGACTGAGCAGATGCTGCCCCACCCGCCTGCCGCCGCATCGCTCGGGGTCCACGTGAGCAGCGCGCACCGTCCCGCCGCCACGGATCCCGTGTACGGCCGGTGACAAATCCGTGTCGGCCCCATTCGCGAAGTACGCCGAGGGGACCCGGCTGATTCGGGGGAATCCGGCCTGGTGCGACTTTCCGCACCATGGCAGATCGGCGGCCGGGCGGGCCATCCCCGCTACGAGGACCACGACTGCTTGTGATCTTCGAAAGGGAGCTTCGTGCGTTCCACCCGCGCCCTAGGGACCGCGGCCGCCGCGCTGTCCGCGCTCGCCGCCCTCCTAACCCCCACCACCGCGCACGCCGCCGGCCCCGGCAACTCCGTCGTCCTGCCCGTCCGGGACACCCTGGCCTCGCTCCGAGCAGTGAGCTGTTGACAGCAACAGTTCGTCGCTCTGGGTGGTCATCAGGCGGTGCGGCCCTTCGAAGTGGAAGATCGCGAGGGCTGCTGCGGTGATGTCGCCGATACGCTGCGGGGACAGGCTGACGTGCCGCAGCGCCTTGAAGCGGGTCTTCAGGTCGGCGTTGGCTTTCTCGGCCAGGGCGCGGATGGCTCCGATGACCTTGTTGAACTGCCGCTGTCTGGGGGTGAGTTCGCCGCCGGTGGGCTTCTTGTGGGGCAGGCGGAAGGAGGACGGTGCGCCCTCGTAGCCGGTGTCGGCGATCGGGACCAGGCCGTCGGCCGCTGCGGCGTCCAGGGCGGTGAGCAGGCCGTGCGTGCGGGCGCAGGTCATGTCGTGTTCGCGGCCGGGGCGAACCGGGGAGGTCCACAGCGGGAAGCCGTCCGGGGCGGAGAGAACCTGGATGTTGCCGCCGTGCCGTTTGTGCTTGCCGGACCACCACAGGTCCACTCCGACGCTGGGGCCGGGTACACGGCAGCGGTCGGTCTCGATGAGGGTGCCGTCGAGCATTACGTGCGTGTGGCCGGCCGCCTTCGCGCTCGATGGCCTGCTCCAGCGTCGGGGCCTGGGCGTTGAGTACGGCGATCCCCTCCAGGACGTAGCGGTGGCAGGTCCGGCCCGAGATGATGTTGTCGGCGGCGAGTTGCGCGATGCGGGTGTTGTCCAGCAGCCAGCGCAGCACGAGCACGGCCTGCCGGAACGATCCCAGGCGCCGCGTTGCGCGCCGGGTTCCCCGTGCCCGCCGCTCGGCTTCCAGCAGCCGGGCGAGGTACAGGACGGTCTCGCGGCTGAAGTCGAGCACGGCTGTATAGGTGACACTGGTGGACACGCGTGCAGACGCGGCTACCTCTGTGACTGAGCACGCTGGTCGGCCATGCTGAGCATCACAGTTGGCCGCAGCGGCATCGACCAGCGGCTGCAGCAGCTCGCCTCGATGTCGATCCCATCTGGCGGCAGAAGGGTGAGCGAGCGGGGACCGTAATCGGTGCAGGACCACGTACACGCCGTCCTGGATCACCTTGCTGGAACAGCACACATCTCGCGAAGGAGGCGTGCTTGTCCGGCGCGTGCGGTCCCGATCACCTGGGCGTCGGCCCGGTCAAGGCCCGCGCCACTCACCGAGGCCCCGGCAGCCGCCGGACGGCGGGTATCGGAGCTCCTCAGTCCAGTACGAAGGTGCCGCCTGCGGTCGTCGCAAGGTCGGTCCCGAGGGCGGCTGCCGGTGTCCAGGCCCCGGGCCTGCCGACGCCACGGGCCAGCAGTTCGGTGACGGTGGCGGTGACGTCGGCCGTGAAGTCCATGCCGTCGCCGGCGCGGAGCCATCCCTCGTGCCAGGTGCCGTCCGCCCACTCGACGACGGCGTGCCCCCAGGAGTGCTTGCGCGGACGGGGTGCGGCCTTCACCGGGACGCGGCCGAGCCGGTCGACGGCGAGGCGCCGCAGCGCCGGAACGGACAACAGGCGGCCGAGCAGCGGGAGCAGGGCACGTATCAGCGGAGCGGTCGGCACGAGAGCCGAAGTCGCGGTGACGAACGGTGCTCCACTCACCGCATGCGCCGCGATGAGCTCGCCGGACGCGACACCTGCCGACTTCGCCGACTCCCCGTCCGGGAAGATGAGCTGCCGCGGGTCCGCGCCGAGGCGCGACGTCACGAGCCGCCCGTTCTCGTACCGCCGCCCGCCGGCGGTGAGCACGTCCACGATGCTGGCCGCCAAGGCGGCACCGAGCACACCCGCCTCGACGGCCACCGAGCCCACCGCGTCGACCCGAACCCGGTGCGGCGTGGGCCGGCCTTCGCACAGCTTCGCTACCACCGCCTCCGTCGCCAGCACGCCGAATCCGGCGCCGGTGACCAGGGCGCTGCCCGCCCGCACCGCTTCGTCGTGCAAGGCGAGCAGCCCCTCCACGGCGACCACGTCGTTGGCCTGGTCGACGTAGTGGCCGCCGGGCATGCAGGCACGGGCGATCACTGGTGCTGTGGCGGCGAAGGCTCCCATCGTGTTCACCACCACCCGCGGGCGCTCCCGGGCGATCTCGTCCGCGATCCGCTCAGCCGAGTCGGCGACGACCACCTTCGCGTCCCCAGGCAGACCGGCTTCGGCCCCGACGGCGACCATCCGATCCCGGCTGCGCCCGACCGGCACGACCGTCAGCCCCCGCGCGACCAGTCGCGCGGTCACGCCCCGGCCCACACGGCCGGTCGCCCCGACTATCCACACCTCGTCGTTCGCCCTGCCCTCGCCTGTCGTCCCGTCGGTCTTGCTGGTCTCCGTCATGTGAACGTCACCCCTGCCTGCTCCGGGCCGCACCGGGGACGGGTGCCCCCTAGTGATGACACAGTGTGTCGTCAGTGCAGGCTAGCACTGACGACACAGTGGGATATCACCTGTTACCGTCGACCTGTGGCGAGGTGGGATCCGGGTGCCGAGGAGCGCCTGAAGCAGGCGGCTCTGGAGCTGTATTTGGAGCGCGGCTACGACAACGTGACGGTGACCCATATCGCCGAGCGGGCCGGACTCACCCGGCGCTCCTACTTCCGCTACTTCCCGGACAAGCGCGAGGTCCTGTTCGCCGGCTCGGAACGCCTGCCCCCGGCAATTGCGAAGGCGGTCCTGGCGGCAGACCCGGACGCGGCTCCGCTCGCTGCTGTCCTCGACGCGCTGGCGCAAGTTGGTGCCCAACTCGTCGAGCAAGTGGACGGCGCGACGGAGCGCCGGGCGGTGATCGACGCCAGCCCGGAGCTGCAGGAGCGCGAACGGACCAAGGCGGTCGCGATTACCGAGGCGATCCGTGATGCTCTGAAGCAACGTCAGGTGAAGGCCGAGACAGCCGAATTGGTCGCGCAGCTCGCCACGATGGTCTTCCAGAACGCCTTCCGGCACTGGATCGAGGGCAAAGGGCATGCGAGTTTCGGCAGCTGCCTGCACACGGTGACCGACGAACTGCGAGCCACCCTCGCCGAAACGTGAGGAGTAACGTCCGCCCACTGCCGTAACTGATCGCTTCAGGGCGAGACCGACGCCTCCACCTGCCCAACTTCTTGACCGCTGCCACCGAACGCCTGAAAGGCACCAGAGTGGCCAACTGCCGCACTCAGTTACGACCTCGCAGAGCGTCACCGCTCGTTGCTGTCAATAGCTCAGTCTGTGCCTGCTTCGTGCACGACGACAGCGTGTGCACGAAGGACGTGCCGTACGCCTCAGTAGGCTTGTGCGTCGAACCTCGGATGCGATCTTCTGCTGGACAGACCCCCTGGACCAGCGATCGCCGGGGAGGGTGGCACGTTCAGCGGGCCGAGCGGGTGGCGCGCAGGATCAGTTCGGTGACGGGGCCCGGGTCGCTCACGGCGACCGCGTGGGGTGCGCGGACCCTGACTGTGTGGGCGTGGGCGCGTTCGGCCATCCACTGCTCGGCAGCCGGAGGGATGTTGCGGTCCTCGGTGGCCACGAGGTACCAACTGGGGATCTGCTTCCATGCCGCAGCGGTGGACTTCTCCTGGAGCGCGGCCAGAGTGACGGGCCGCTGCCCCACGGCCATCACCTGAGCGGTGGCGGTCGGCACTCCGGCCGCGAACTGCTCCCGGAACAGTTCCTTCTTGATGACCAGCTCCTCGCCCTGGCCGCCGCCGGTCAGCGGGAAGTACTGGGTGGAGGTGGCCTGAGCCAGGGTGCTGCCGGGGTACTTGCCGGTGAGTTCCAAGGCGCTTTCGCCGATGTCCGGAACGAACGCGGCTATGTAGACGAGGGCTTTGACCCGAGGAGCGTCCGCTGCGGCGACGCTGATCACGGCGCCGCCGTAGGAGTGGCCCACGAGCACGATCGGGCCCGGAATACTGTCCAGGACGCTGCGGATGTAGGCGGCATCGCTGGTCAGCCCGCGCAGGGGCAGGGCCGGCGCCACGGCACGGTGGCCTTGCCGCTGAAGCCGTTCGACGACGGCACTCCAGCTGGAGGCGTCGGCGAACGCGCCGTGGATCAGGACGATGGTGGGCCGCTCATGCCCGTGGCTCTGCTCGTCCTCCGCAGGTGACGGAGCGGCGAGCGCGGCGCCGGGGGTGCCCAGGGCGGCGGCACCGGCCAGAAGCGACATGGTGACGGTGCGGCGTGAGATCGGTGAGTTCATCGTTCGCTTCCTACGGTGGTGTCCATGGGGCTGCGTCTGAGGGGGCGGATAAGCAGGTGAGCGAGGCGCCTGTCAGGGTCCGAGGCAGTCCGGCATCGGTTTCGGCGTCGGAGGGTCCGGCGTCGCGGGCCCGGGGCGGGTCACGGGGCCGTTGCCTGGACTGCCTCGTGGATCAGTTCGGCGACACGCTTGGGGTGGGTGAGCATCACCAGGTGTGAGGAGTCGACCTCGATCGTGGTCATTCCGGCCCGCTGGTAGCCGTAGCGCTCCACATCCGGGTTGATCGTGTGGTCGGCCGAGGCGACCAGGCCCCAGGAGGGCTTGGTCTTCCAGGCCGCGACGGGGGCCTGCTCGGCGAACGCCTGTGCGGCGAGCGGCCGTTGGGAGACGGCGAGAACGGAGGCGAGGCGGGATTCGACGCCGGCGGCGAAGATGGACGGGAACTTGTCGATCTGGACCGACACATCGGTACCAGGAGTGGCCGAGCCTTCGATCGGGAAGGGGGTGTAGACGAGTGCGCCGGCGAGGTCGGAGTCGGGGAAACGGCCCTGCAGTTCGCCCAGGCTCTCGCCCTTCTCCAGAGCGTAACCGGCCAGGTAGACCAGTGCTGTGACGTTGTCCTCGGCACCGGCGACGGTGATGACGGCACCGCCGTAGGAGTGTCCCACCAGGACGACCGGGCCGGGTATCTGGCGGACGAGCGACGCGACATAGGCGGCGTCACCGAGCAGGCTGCGGTTGGGCACCGCCGGGGCCACCACGTCCAGACCGCGGGCGATCAGTTCGGGGATGACACGGGAGTAGCTGGAAGCGTCGGCGAAAGCACCGTGGACCAGGACGACGGTCGGGCTGCCGGATCGGGACATGGCACAACTCCTTGTGCAGGGTGATGATCGGCTGGTGGACGGCCCGGCAGCGGCTGCCTCGTACGAGGAACTTCAGCAGGCGGGAGCGGCGCGCGAGGCCCCGCCGGGCCACGAACTGCGGGCACGAACCAAACCGTAAGGACAAACGGTGAGGGCGCTTGCCTGTGAGTGTCCGAGCCCTTGTCTGGCAGCGCCTCCGGACTCTGCGCCGTCGGGCAAGGAGGGGTTCACTGCGCGACAGCAGGGGGAAGGACGCCGGCCCTCGCGTGAACGGTGTTCCGCGCCGCGTACGCGGGCCACGCCGGCTGCGGTGAGCACGGCGGGAAACAGTACGGCGCCACGGGGTACGGGTCGCCGTGGAGTGCGGACAGCCCGCGCTGGGCGCGCCAGGGGAGGCCGCCCGCCCAGATGACCGTGCCCAGCTGGGCCGCACCCCGCAGCAGGCCCGCGCGGCGCAGCTCCCGCCGGCCGACGGCCGCCCATTGCCTTCAACCGGGCGAGCACCGGGCCCGCGGCCCGGTCCGCGGCGAGTTCGTCCAGGAGCACGGCGGTGGTGCTCACGCATGCCGGCCACCCCCGCCATCGGGACAGCTCGACGACAGTAGCGGTTGTTGACGGGGCTCGCGCGTGTTCACGGCCCCGCGGGGCGAGGCGTCACGCACCGGCTGCCCTGATGAGCAAGCCTTGGCTGGGGTCGCTGTCCGGTGCCGGGTCCGTCGCGGAGGCCGAGCCGGCCAGTGGGAGGGACGCGTTCGCCACCCTGTGGCACTGACACGCCAAGTGGCTGACCGGGTACGGCGATTGCCCCCGAGCGCCCTTGCACTTGCCCGACGCTGCACACGTGCGGTCGCACAGGCAGCGGCCCGCCACACGGGTCGGGAGAGGGCGCTGACGGGCAAGCTCCTCTGCACGCACAGGCATCACGGCCGTCCGGCCGGCACCTACATTTCCGGGATCCACACCGTTGCCGGAACGAAGAGGCCCCCATGCAGTTCGGAATTTTCTCGGTGGGGGACGTGACCCCCGACCCGACCAACGGCCGTACCCCGTCCGAGCGCGAACGCATCAAAGCGATGGTCGCCATCGCGCTGAAGGCCGAGGAGGTCGGCCTGGACGTCTTCGCGACCGGTGAACACCACAACCCGCCGTTCGTGCCGTCCTCCCCGACCACGATGCTCGGCTACATCGCCGCCCGTACTGAGAAGTTGATCCTTTCCACCGCCACGACGCTGATCACCACCAACGACCCGGTGAAGATCGCCGAGGACTACGCGATGCTCCAGCACCTGGCCGACGGCCGGGTCGACCTGATGATGGGGCGCGGCAACACCGGCCCGGTGTATCCGTGGTTCGGCCAGGACATCCGCCAGGGCCTCAACCTCGCCAAGGAGAACTACGCGCTGCTGCGCCGGCTGTGGCGCGAGGACATCGTGGACTGGGAGGGGAAGTTCCGTACGCCCCTGCAGGCGTTCACGTCCACGCCCCGGCCGCTGGACGGCGTACCGCCGTTCGTCTGGCACGGCTCGATCCGCTCGCCCGAGATCGCCGAGCTGGCGGCCTTCCACGGCGACGGTTTCTTCCACAACAACATCTTCTGGCCCGCCGACCACACGAGGCAGATGGTCCAGCTGTACCGGCGGCGGTACGCCCACCACGGTCACGGCCGGCCCGAGGAGGCCATCGTCGGCCTCGGCGGGCAGGTCTTCATGCGGAAGAAGTCGCAGGACGCCGTACGGGAGTTCCGTCCCTACTTCGACAACGCGCCCGTCTACGGGCACGGGCCCTCGCTGGAGGAGTTCACCGAGCAGACTCCGCTGACGGTGGGCTCTCCCCAGGAGGTCATCGACCGGACGCTGTCCTTCCGTGCGACCGTCGGCGACTACCAGCGGCAGCTGTTCCTGATGGATCACGCGGGTCTGCCTCTGAAGACCGTGTTGGAGCAGCTCGACATCCTCGGCGAGGAGGTGGTGCCGGTGCTGCGCAAGGAGTTCGCGATCGGCCGCTCGGCCCGCGTGCCGGACGCGCCCACCCACGCGTCCCTGCGGACCGTTCAGGAGGTGTCCGCCGCATGAAACTCGTCGCCGTGTCCGCGGGTCTGAGCACCCCGTCCTCCACCCGCCTGCTCGCCGACCGTCTCGCCGAGTCGGCCCGCGGTGAACTCGCCGACCGGGGCCACGACGTGCACGTGGACGTCATCGAGCTGCGGGAGCTCGCCGTCGCCGTCGCCAACAACCTCCTGACGGGCTTCCCGTCGCCCCCACTGGCCGCCGCGATCGACGCGGTGACGGGCGCCCACGGCCTGATCGCCGTGACCCCCGTGTTCACCGCCTCCTACAGCGGGCTGTTCAAGTCCTTCTTCGACCTGATCGACCCGGACGCCCTCACCGGGAAGCCGGTCCTGGTCGCGGCAACGGGAGGCACAGCCCGCCACTCCCTGGTTCTGGAGCACGCCCTGCGCCCGCTCTTCGCCTACCTGCGCGCCACCGTCGTACCCACCGCGGTGTACGCGGCGTCCGAGGACTGGGGATCCGGCGGCGACGAGTACACCGAGGGCCTGCCCGCACGCATCCGGCGGGCGGGCGGCGAGCTGGGCGCCCTCGTGGCCGCCCGCCCGGCCGAGGAGACGCCCGACGACGACATCACCGCGCTCGAACGGCAGCTCTCCGACCTGCGCTTCGACTGAACCCGAGCCCGGCGGGCCGCCAGTGATCCGGTCGGGTCCCGGTGCGGGCCCACCACTGCGGGTTCTGCCCTGGCCTGCCTCTGCGGCCGGGCCGCCCGGTGCCGGACCAGCAGGGCGGGCGCAGGTTGGCTGATCACCCTCGCCCCGTGGGCTGGGTGGTCGGCATGTTCTTCCTGGTCCCGCTCGGCGACCGGTGGGACATGTGCCGCCTGATCACCGTGACCATGCTGCTGCCGGCCCACCGGCTCGACCTCGCCTGCCCGCCTCAACAGCGCTTCATCGCCATCTTCCAGCACCGCCCTGCGCGCCCTGTCTCTCCTGGCACTCCTGTATGGGGTCTCGGCACGCCGAGAGGGCGGCTGCGCCGCGACGGGTCCGGCCACCCTGACGCCGAACCGCACCATCCCGGCTCCCCGCAGGCGAACACCGCTGCCGGAAGGCACCCGCGGCCGCTCGACTGGCATGTGGCATGCTTCGTGCACACCGCGCCGCGCACCCACGACAATCCCACTTCCGTGCGGCCACGGCTTTGGGGGATGGCACGTGGACCGGTTTACCGAGAACCCCTCTGTCGGCAGAACGAGTGTCGTGCAGGCGCCGGTGCGCGGCCGGGACGACGAACTGGCATTCCTCGAGGCACGGCTCGACGTCCTTTCCCGCGGGCACGGCGGGATCGTGTGTGTCGAGGGTGCGCCGGGCTGTGGAAAGACCCGGCTCCTGGCGGACGGGTACGCCGCCGCGGTGCGGCGGGGGATCCGGGCGTTCCGGGGAGGCGCGGATCCCGACGAACAGTTCGTGCCGCTCGGTCCGCTGCTGGACGGTCTGCTGTCGGGAGCCGAACCTCTGCTCGACGCGGCGACGGTGCGAGCGCTCTCCGCGACGCCCGACCAGCGGTTCTGGCTGCTTCAGGAGCTGCAGGACCGGCTGGAGCAGACGGCCCTCGACACGCCGCTGCTGATCGTCCTCGACGACATGCAATGGTGCGACGACCTGACACTTCTTGCCCTGCGAACCCTCTCGGCCAGGCTCTCGTCGCACGCGATCCTGTGGGTGGTGGCCGTTCGCAGCGGGACCGGGACCCCGTCGGTACGCGTGGCACTGGACCGGCTTGAGCAGGCCGGCGCCCACGAGTTGCGCCTCGGGCCGCTCACCGACGAGGCGGTCGCGCAGATCGCCGAGGACGTCCTGGGCGCAGCGCCTGATCCGGGGGTCCTGAGTGCCGCCCGCCGGGCGGAGGGCATGCCGTTGCTTCTGGTGGAACTGCTCGGTGGGCTCCGTGACGAGGATTCGGTGATCATCGAGAACCAGGTGGCACGGTTGTCGCGTGGCATGATCCCCGATCGCCTGCGCTCCTCCGTCCAGCGGCGTCTCGACCACCTCTCCGAACCGGCCCGCGAGGTCGTGCAGGCCGCCTCGGCGGTGGGCCGCATCGTCCCCATCGATCTGCTGGCCGAGCTGGTGGGCAGACCGGCGGCCACCCTGATCGCGCCCGTGCGGGAGTCCCTCGACTCCGACCTGCTCGTCGAGCAGGACGGTCACCTGCGGTTCCGCCACGACCTGATCCGCGAGGCCGTCGACGGCAGCCTCCCCGCTTCCGTACGCCGGGCGCTACGGCGCCATGCCGCCGACGTGTTGCTGGCGCGCGGTGCCCCGGTGCTCGAAACCGCCACGCTGCTGGCCGACAGCGCGGACGCCGGCGACCGCTCGGCCGTCGAACTGCTCCGAGGCGCCGCGGCGGAACTCGCGGCCACCGCGCCCTCGTCGGCGGCGGAACTCAGCGGCCGGGCCCTGGCCCTCACCGCCGACCGGGCCCCGGAACGGTCGGCGATCGTCGCCGAGACCATCCTCCTTCTCTGGCAGACGGGGCAGGCCGCACGAGCCCGGGCGCTGGGTGCCGCGACGCTGCCCGGCAGCATGCGGCCGGAGGACGAAGCACAGGTGCGGCTCAATCTGGCCCGCATGTCCAGCCAGTACGACTTCACGGAAGCCGTCCGGCAGGCCCGTGCCGGCGCGGCGCTGCCCGGCATCCCGGCAACGCTGCGGGCCCAGCTGCTGGCGCTGCTGTGCCTCAACCTGTCCATGGTGGGCGACATGGAGGCGACCGCCCTCGCCGTGACCGAGGCGCGGGAGGCCGCCGCGCAGGCGGGGGACCAGGGGGCCGAGGCCACCGCGCTCGCCGTCGACTCGGTCGTGCTCTTCTACCGGATGGACTGGAGCGAGTCGTTCCGGCTGGCGGACCGGGCCGCCGCCCTGGCCGCCGATCTCGGGATCGCGCACTCCCTGTGGGTGCCGGAGGCACTCTGGACGACATTCCTGCTCAACGCGGCGGGGCGATCCGCCGAAGCGCTCGCGGCGTCCGCGGCCGGCGTCCGCGAGACCCGCCAGCAGGGCCAGGCCGCCGCCATGCTCCTGTGGCTCATGAACCGCTCGCGCACACTCCTGGACGCGGGGAGGCTGGCCGATGCCCGAGCCGAGGCGGAAGGCGCGTCGGCCATGGTCGACGAGCTGGGCATGGGTAACTTCGCCGACGCCACGCTGCTGTACACGCTGGTGCGCGTCGCCCTCCACACGAACGACCTGGACGCGGCCCGCACCTATGTCGAGCAGGGGAGGCGGATGCTGAGCGACGAGGCGCCGCTCGTCCGGAACGTGGGCTCGTGGATGGCCGCACTGCTGGCGGACTTCGAGGGCCGCCCCGACCGGGCCATGGCGGTGCTCGACGAGGCGGCGGGGGCGCTTGCCGAGCAGAGGCCCTCTCTTGCCAGCCCGGACGATCCCGCTGACGCGCCCGTCTTCGTCCGTATGGCGTTGCGCGCCGGAGCCCGCGAGCGTGCCGAGCTGGCGGTCTCCGTGGCGGAGCGACGGGCCGCGCTCAACCCCGGATTCCCGATCCTGGCGGCCGCGGCCGCGCACGCCCGGGGGCTGCTCGACAACGACCTCGCTCACCTCCTGGACGCGGTCCGCCTGTACGACGACTGTCCCCGGCTCCTGGCCCGGGCGTCAGCGCTGGAGGACGCCGGACGCAAGCTGGCCGCCACCCGTGCGCCCGAAGGCGTGCCCTACCTCGATTCGGCCCACGCCCTCTACACGGAGGCGGGCGCCGAGTGGGACACCGCACGGGTCCGCCGCCGCCTGCGGGCCGTGGGCGTCCGGCGTACCACGTCCGCGGGATCCGTGAAGGGGTGGCCGGAGCTGACCGTCTCGGAAGTCGGTGTGGTGCGACTCGTTGCGCAGGGACTGACGAACCGGCAGGTCGCGGAGCGCCTCTCCCTCTCACCGCACACGGTGAACTCGCACCTGCGACGCGCCTTCACCAAGCTCGACATCACCTCGCGCGTGGAGCTGACCCAGCTGGTGGCCGCCCGCGACAGCGGAGAGTAACCGCGTCGTATCACACGATGGTTTTCCTTGACTTGACGAACCGCGTGATGTGGAGATGTGGGCGGGCGGCCACGATGGTGATAGGTGCTTGAACGTTGAAAGGCGGCGTTATGACGCCAGTCGCATCTCGTCCTGACATGGATCGCCCCGTTGGCAGCCTCCTCACCACGGCTTCGGTGCCCACCCATCAAAGGCGGGCATACTGGCGCGAAGCTCTGTCCCAGACATTCGCCGCAGCGGACGTAGCGGTCCCCGACGAGGTCTGTTCGGGAACCATCCGAACGTCCCCTCTGAGTCATCTGCAGCTCACGACAGCGGATGGCAGTCCCATGCGGGCGTGGCGGACTCCGCAGCTGATCGCACGGAACGAAACCGAGTACGTGGTCATCAACCTCTTGGGAAGGGGCGTCGCCAGAATCGAGCAGGAGGCCCGTGAGGTCTACCTGCGTCCCGGCCAGTTCGCCTTCTGCGACATGGCACGTCCGATACACATGGAGTTCCCCAATCCGTACCAGACGAAGTCCCTCGTCCTGCCACGGCATGTCCTGGGCCTGAGCGAGTCGGAACTGCGGCAGATAACGGCATCTCCCGTTCGCTCCGGCATGGCCCTCGGCGGGATGCTGTCGATCATGCTGTCCCGGCTCACGGACACTGCCGAAACGTTTCCACCGCGCACAGGCGAGTTGCTCGCCCGCAATGTCGTGGACCTGCTGACCGTCCTGGCCGACGAACAACTCGGCAGGGACTCCGAGGGGACACCGAGCGGCGATGCGGTGCTGCTGCTACGGATCCGGACGTTCATCGGCCGGCACCTGGCCGATCCCGACCTGACCCCGGAGGTCATCGCCAAGGCCCACCACATCTCCGTGCGCTACCTGCACAAGATCTTCGAGGGCGAGGACACCACGGTCAGCCGCTGGATCCAAGGCCGCCGCCTGGAAGCGTGCCGACGGGATCTGCTGCGTCCCCAGGCTGCGCATCGCACCATCGTCGCGGTGGCACACCGGTGGGGCTTCACCAGCGCCGCCCACTTCAGCCGGGTGTTCCGGGCCGCCTATGGCATGTCCCCCAGCGAGTGGCGGAACGCCCACCGGCCGTAGTCGTGCCCCTCCGGGCTCGGTGCTCTCACGGACAACACTTCGTACATTCCTCGGCAAGCTGCTTCCACTGGCGGTTTTAGGGTCATTTGCGTAGACGCTGCCCCCCAAAGAAGCTGCTGATCGGGGTAAGACATGACACAGCCGTTTTCCAGCGCCGACGGGACCTCGGTCGCCCATGAGGTGGTGACGCACGTCGTCGTCGCGGACGAACCGCCGGTATCACTGCCCGCCGAACTGCGCTATGACAGGGCAGATCCCTATGCCGTGTGCCTCTCTCTCGGAGCGACGTCCACCGGCACCGTCGACTGGGTGTTCGCGCGCGACCTCCTGTCGGAGGGATTGAGCCGACCGGCGGGTGTCGGAGACGTCCTGGTGATACCCAGGCACCGCTGCCATCCCCTCTCGGTGCGCATAGTCGTCAGGTCCAGGGTCGGGGCAGCCGCGCTGGACATCGCGACGACGGCGGTCATCGCGTTCTTGAAGGAGACCGAGAGGGTCGTGCCACCGGGTACGGAGGGATGCCACATCGACCTGGACCGCGTCGTGGCCGACCTCATGGCGGGAAGCGAGTGACAGATCGGCTCGGAAAGCACGCCGCCCCGCGCTGTCGCCAACCTGACGGATGCCGACGCGCCGCCGGCGCGTCGGCAGCGGATGGCGATCTCCGGCGTTGCTCCGGCTCAAGCACAGGTCGGAATCCTCGGCGCGCCGTTCTCCGCGCGCCCACTTCTTGCTCAGGAGCGCACGCTTCCCCCTTCGGGGAGGTGACGGGGGAGCGAGGGCGGGACACTTGTGGCCCTCACCGTCTTCGCCGGGACGGCGCGGTGGACGGGCCTCGTGAGGGTGGCTACTGCAGCCCTCCGGCCCCCGAACAACGAGGGAGCGCAAGTGGTCGACGAAGCGATGGGTGACGATGTCTACCAGCCGGACGGTTCCGAGGTGCAGGACGACGTCGGACTGCTCGACGCATCGGACACCCTGGACTACCGAAGCGGCGACCAGGCCCTGGACGAGGGCTACTCGCCCCCGGAGAAGCCCTGGGCCGTGGAGCACACCGGCGTCACGGCGTCGGAGCAGCGGCGGGGCGAGAGCCTGGACGAACGTCTTTCCGAGGAATTGCCGGACGTCGGTGTCGCGGAGGGCGACGGTATCGGGGACACCTGGGACACGGACGGTGAGCTCATCGACGACGAGGTCGGAGACGAGCGCGCCGGACGGCTGATCTCGCCGGACGAGGGCAGCCATGAGAACACCGAATACGACCTGGTCGCATACGACGTCGGCCTGGACGGCGCCGGGGCCTCGGCCGAAGAGGCCGCGATGCATGTGATCTCCGACGCCGAGTCCTACTGAGGGGACCTGTCGGGTCAGCCGTTCCAGCCCGCCAGGAAGGCCGAGGAGTTCTCCGTTGACGTCGTAGGGGCGTTCCTCCCGGCAGACATGACCGCACCGGGGAAGGGGCACACCCGCATGTTCCGGGTGTGCCCCTTGGTTCAGGCACCCGTCGGACCGGGTGCAGGAGGTCCGGTGATGGTGTCGAGCGGCGGGCCGATGCGGACGGGCGGCCTGACGTCGTGGTCAAGCCGAGCGAACCGATCGCCAGGGAGACGACTTGGTCATGACCTGGGAGTCGCCGGGTGTTCAGGTTGAACTTGTGTGGCGCAGCAGATACTTGTGCTGTCCGGAAAGGACGAGCTCTCCGCGCTGGTTGTGGATGGTGGCCGCCGTGACCACCACGCCGCTGCCGTCCTGTGGAATGAGGTCCGTGATGGTCAGCGCCGGGTACAGCGTGTCGCCGGTGTGGACCTCACCGAGGAAGCTGGCCGACAGCTCCAGGAAGCTGATGAAGACCTCGCCGATGAAGTGCGGGAACAGTGTGGCACCCGGCGCGGTGAAGGCCAGCACCTGCAGCCCGTGCACCACCGGAGCCGTATGGCCGTGCCTGCCCGCCCAGACGGCGTCGTAGTGCACCGGGTGGTTGTCCGCCGAGACCGTCTGGAAAGCTGCCGCATGCGCTTCGGTCAACGTACGGCTGGGGGCGCGGAACACCTCTCCGACTTTGAGGTCGTCGAAGGTCTTGGCCGGGACCATCAGGAACGATTCGGGGTCGAAATCGCCGGAGCCGGTCAGGGCCGCTGCGCCGTTCTTGTCGTTCTTCGCCATCGTGTGTTCCCTTCGTGACGCTCCGGCGGCCGGGGTGCCGACGGCTCGGAGGTGGTGCGAACGAGCCGGCCGGGTCATTGGTCGGCCAGCGCGGCGTGTTCGATGCTCGCCGCGAACAGCGGTGTCTCGCGCCTGTTGTGGTCACCGGATGCGGCCTGGCGAGCCTTCGCCGCCTGCTCGAAGGACGTGCCCTGTTCCTCGATGAAGGTGAGGAACTGGTTCGTGGGGTGCGCTGTGACCGAGTTCGTGTACTCGCAGTGTTCGCTGTCGACGGGGCGCACGCTGAGATCCCAGGTCACCTGGACTTTGGTGCGTCCGGTGGGGGGTGAAGACGTCCGAGACGGACACCATGCGGCAGTGGTGCCGCTCGATGATCTCACCCACGTAGTGCTGAATCATGAGAGCGGTGCCGATCATCTCCACGTTGATCGACATCCGCCGTCCGTCGTCGGTGGTCGTGGAGCCGGCCGCGATGTGGTCCGGTGGGGCGCACCGCTGGTATTCGGCTTCGGGAAGGGAGAAGAGCCAACTCGCGATGTCGATCTTGTCGATGGGTGCCTGGATGGTGTGGCTGTACGACGAGTTGGACAGGACGAGGTCCGTCAGGACTTCCAGTGGGGCTTCGGGCGTTGTCCGGGGCATTTCGTTTTCCCAACCTTTCGGCGCCTGTGCGCTGTTCCGCTGAGTGTTCGTCGATGCCGCGCGTGACAGGGCCGGTCTTGGGGTTCCGTGACCCGGCGGCCCCCGGCGTCGGCGGCTGTCAGGCGTGGGCCACGGAGTGCCGGTCTGGTGTCGGCCAAGGCCCTGTTCAGCCGCCGGCCGGATGTGGCCATATCCAACTGCCGCAGGCGCGGGGCGCTACGCCGGTGTTCCGCGTCCGTGGTGTGCGGCGGCGCACAAACGACGCTAGGCGTGGTCCTGGCCAGGCCGTTGCCCAGGAGCGCAGGCGGCGCTGTCCGGTAGCGCACGGCTGTTGCCGGCTATTCGTCCGGCAAGCGGGCGAACGCTCGAGCCGAGACCGCGTCGCCCGAATCCTGTACGACGGGGCCCGAAGCGGCGTCGAAGGCATGGGTCACCTCCGGCACGGTGCCCGGGACGAGGAGTCGGCGAGCCTGCTCCTCGTAGCGGCGGTCGGTGGTGGTGAGCCGGCTGTGGTGCTGGGCGAGATGCTCCGACCAGGACGCGACCAGGTAGTTCTCGATGAACCGTTCCGGATCGTTGCCGTCCTGATAGAGGCCCCAGGTCAAGGCACCGGTGCGCCGTCGTGAACCGGCGACCTGGTCCATGCGCTGGGTGAAAGCGGCGTGGTTCTCGGGAGCGACCCGGTAGGTGACGGAGACCAGCACCGGGCCGTCGGCCGGTCCGGGCTCGAACACCAGAGGGGGAACGGGCCAGTGGTCGGACGGCGACGGGTCGATGTGGGCGGCGTCGTGCAGCGGCCACCGGCGCACGCTGGCCGCGCTGGCCAGCATCAGGACGCTGCCGACCAGCAGGGAGGCGGCAAGCCCCAGCCAGTCGGCCAGGGCACCCCACAGTGGTGCCGTCAGGGCCTGGCCGCCCTGGAAGACCAGGAGATAGACGCCGAGTCCGCGGGCTCTGACCCAGCCCGGAAGCCGTGTCTGCACGGCCGCGTTGAGGGTGGACAGGACGCCGATCCAGGCAAGACCGGCGGGCAGCAGCACCACCGCCACCAGCCATGGAATCCGGACCGTGGCAAGGACTGCCAGGACGCAGGCGAAGACCAGGGCGCCGGCGCCGAGCATGCCGTTGGCACCGAGGACGCGACGCAGCCGCGGCAACACGACGGCGCCCGCCACGGCGCCCACACCGACCGCGCCCAGCAGCAGCCCGTATCCGTCCGAGCCGAGGCCCAGCGAGCGGCTCGCGATCAGTGGGAGAAGTGACCACAGAGCGGCACCGCCGGGGATGAACAGGACCGTGCGCAGGAGGACTCTGCGGACGCCCGGCGCGTGCCACACATACCGGCGACCGGCGTACAGGGCGGCCAGCAGCTTCTCGTCCCCGGCCGCCGGAGACGCCGTCGCGGGTCGCCGCCACAGCAGGAGGACGGCCGCGATGCCCAAGTAGGAGGCGGCGTTGAAGGCGAAGACCCAGCCCGCGCCCGCCGCCGCGACCACCACCCCACCGAGCGCGGGCCCGAGAGCGCGGGCCAGGTTCATGTTCACGGCGCCGAGCGCGGCCGCCTCAGGGAGTCGGCGGCGTTCCACCAGCTCCGGCTGGATCGCCTGCCAGGCCGGGCCCATCAGCGCGGTGCCGCAGCCCAGAAGGAAGGTGAGCGCGAGCAGCGGAACAGGAGTGAGGGCGTCCATGAAGGCCAGCGCCGTCAGCGCACAGGAGACCGCGAGCATGGCGAACTGCGCGGCCAGCAGCACCGTACGACGGTCGAAGCGGTCGGCGATCACTCCGGAGGGCAGGGCCAGCAGCACGATGGGAAGACTGGAGGCGGTCTGAACGAGTGTCACCAGAGCCGCGTTGTCCCCGATCAGCAGCCACTGGGCTCCCACGGTCTGCATCCAGCTGCCGATGTTGGAGACCAGCTGGGCTATCCACAGCGCGCGGAAGACGCGCGCCGCGAGCGGTGCCCAGGGCGAATCCGGCTTTGAGGGCTTTGATGGTGCGGGTGCGACGCTCATGCTGATCCATGCCTGTACAGGATGCGGATGCGGATCAAGCGCTCGGGCGAGGTCGAGTGGGCCCGGCGCTTGCGGTCGGCCTTTGAGCGTAAGAACCGCTGGGCAAAGGTCGTTGACTGAGAGCGCATCGGTTGTGGTCCGGTAGCGCAGTGGCCCGGGATGGTTTTCTCCCCCCTCGCTCCTAGGCCGGCCGCGCCCACGCGGCGTCGGCGGTCGACAGGCGGTGGGTGATCGCGGAGGTGGCCGCGAGGAGCAGCAGCGCGAGGCCCAGGGTGAGGACGAGATGACCGTGCAGGAGGAGTTCGGCGCCGACGAGGGCTCCGAGGAACATGGCCAGTACGGAAAGGATCCGGCGGCCGGGCCGCGGGGCTGGGCCGCCGGCCGGGGTGGAGTCCGCGGCCAGTCCTGTCAGGGTCAGGGTCAGCACGGTGGTGGTGAGGTCCGGGACGGCGAGGCGCCGGGCGACCGCGTTCTGCAGGCCCATGCCGAGCCCCAGGAACACGATCAGCGTGTACTGGACGCTGGTGGTGACTCGTCCGTCCGATGCGGCGGCGACCGTGACGGTGACCGCGACCAGGACCGTCTGCACAGCCGTCGCCGACCTCAGCAGGTGCCCCCGGTGTGTGGCGAACCGTGTGCCGAGCCTGCCCCCTGCGAGCGCGCCGAGGAGGAAGGCGGCCATCGAGACGACGGACGCGAGAGCGGACAGGCTCTCGGCGCCGGCCAGGGCGAACCCGAGGAAGACCACGTTGCCGGTCATGTTGGCGACGAAGACGTGCCCGAGGGCCAGATAGCTCACGGCGTCGACCAGGCCGGTGGCCACCGTCAGGGTCAGCAGCAGGGGAGGCAGCGGACCGTGACGTTCCTCTCCGCGCGGTATCAGCGTGCGGACCACGTCACTCAGCAGTGTGCGCATACCGCGTCTCTCCTTTTGTGGTGGCCGGCCGGTGCAGCACCGCGCGGGTGAGCAGCGCGCTCGTCGGCCCGATCACGATCGCGGCGACGGCGACCCACGTCGGCCAGGCGGTGACGCCCAGCGCGTGGTCAATGGACCGCCGTCCCGGCCCGGTCAGGGCCAGGACGGCGGAGACGACGACAAGGACGAGGGGGTATTCGTAGCCGTCGTTCTGCACCCACAGACCCTTGGTCCACTTCACGGTGCCCGCGACCGTCATCACGCCCATCGCGACCATCGCCGCCAGAGGCGTGAGCAGTCCGGCCGTCAGGAACAGGCCGGAACCGATCTGACCGGCTCCCGCGGCGAGGGCGGTCAGCCGGCCGCCGCGGAACCCGTCACGGCGGAACTCCTCGGTTCCGCCCGCCAACCCGTTGCCTCCGAGCCGGAAGCTCACCTTCTGCACCCCGTGCCCGGCGATGAGCAACCCCACCACCAGCCGGAGGATCAACAGTCCAGCGTCCATAGTGTTCCTGCCTGTTCCTGCCTGTTCCTGGCGTTCTTGTTCCGGCGCGCGGATCAGCCGGCGGCGTGGGCGCCGATGACGGCCTGCGCGTAGACCATCCCGAGGCCGTAGGTGCCGCCGTGCTCCTTGACCACGTCGCCCACGGCGGCGTACGTCTCGGTGCGGGCCCAGTCGCGCTGGAGCTCCAGGAGTACCTGCACCCAGGTGACCGGGATCGCGCCGCCCTGCACCATGCGCTGGATCGCGTGCTCGTGGGCCTGCGGGCTGACACCGCCGGACGCGTCGGTGACCACGTAGACCTCGTAGCCCTGGGCGATGGCGGAGAGCGCGGGCAGGACGACGCAGACCTCGGTCCACAGACCGGCGATGACGAGCTTCTGGCGCCCGGTGGCCTTGACCGCCTCGACGAAGGCGAGGTCCTCCCAGGCGTTCATCGTGCTGCGGTCGATGATCTTCTGGTCGGGGAAGACCGCTGCCAGCTGCGGCATGATCGGGCCGGAGAAGGACTCGGCGGCCACGGTGCTCAGGACGACGGGGACGTCGAACGCCTTGGCGGTCTTGGCCAGGCCCACGGTGGAGTTGATGATGGCGGTGCGGTCGCCGCTGCCGGTGCCGAAGAACATCTGTGGCTGGTGGTCCACGAAGAGCACCGCGCAGTTGTCGGGGGTCAGCAGGGCGGGGCTGGGGGCTGCGGTGACCTCGGCGATGTCGACCATGAGCGTGAGCCTTTCTCGGTGAGCGGTGGCACGGACTGCTGTCCGTGCCGTGGGAAGGGCCGTCCGGTGGACGGATCAGGTGGGTGTCCCGGAAGGGGCGGCACAAAGACCAGGCCCCTTCCGGAGGTTCAGAGGGCGAAGCAGGGATCGAAAGGCGTGCTCGCGGCGTCCGGGACGAGGCCGCGCGCGATGCGCCACTGGCGGTGCTGCTCCGACTCGGCGATGGCCTGGCCGAGCGACTCCGCCTGGCGGGCGCCGGGAAGGTACGCCCGGCGGGACACCTGGTAGCCGCCGAAGTGCGCCACAGGGCTCCAGGCCGGGCTGACGGGGGGAAGGTCCTCGTCGAGCCCCTCGTACTCGGCGGCGGCGTAGACGATCCGGCCGCCGGTCACCGTCAGCAGGGACTCGATGTGCGCGATGTCCGGCTCGGGTACGGCGAAGTAGTCCTCGGACAGCACTGCCAGGTCCGCGTAACACCCCGGCCGGAGCACGCCCTTGACCTCGTCCTCGCCGGTCAGCGCGGCGCCGGCGCGGGTGAACATCGCCAGCGCCGTCTGCCGGTCGACGCGGTTCGTCGGCGGGCGGAGCGTCAGATCGCCGACCGTTCGGCCGCTGACGAGCCAGTGCAGGGCGATCCAAGGGTTGTACGTGGAGACCCGGGTGGCGTCGGTGCCTGCGCCCACGGTCAGGCCGCGGTCCAGCATGGCCCGGATGGGCGGGGCGTCCGCGGCGGCGCCGGGGCCGTAACGGCGCACGAACGCATCGCCCTGGAAGGACAGGCGGTTCTGCACGGACATCGCGCCACCGAGGGCGGCGACGCGGTCGAGGCTGTCCGGGGAGGCGGTCTCCGCGTGATCGAACAGCCATCGGTTACCGGCCGGGAAGAGCCCTTCCGCGGCGAGCTTCTCGAATACGGTGAGATCGCGCCGGATGGTCTCGTCATACGTGGCGTGCAGCCGGAATCCCCACCCGTTCTCCATGAGCAGGCGCACGGCCTTCTCGAACTCCGCCTCGTAGTCAGGCGTGTGTTCCGGGCGCGGCTGGGCGAAGTTCTCGAAATCCGCCGCCGCCCAGGTGAGGTTCTCGCCCGCGCCGTTGAGGCGCAGCCATTCGTCCCCGTCCTCGGGGCGGGCCATTTCGATCCAGCGGGCGAGATCGTCGATCTCCTGACCCGCGGTCTGCGGGAAGAGGTGATAGGCGATGCGCAGCGACAACTGTCCGGCCTTGGCCAGTTCGATGACGGTGCTGTAGTTGTCGGGGAAGTTCTGGAAGCCACCGGCGGCGTCGATCGCCGACGTCAGCCCGAATCTGTTCAACTCGCGCAGGAAATGACGGGTCGAGGTCTTCCTGTCCTCGCCCTCCAGCACCGGCGCCTTGGCCAGGGTCGAATAGAGGATGAGGGCGCTGGGAGCGGCCAGCAGCATGCCGGTCGGTTCCCCGTCCCGGCCCCGGACGATCTGGCCGCCCTTGGGGTCGGGTGTGTCCCGGGTGTATCCGGCGGCCTTGAGGGCCGCCCGGTTCAGCACCGCCGACTGGTACAGGTGCAGGACGAACACCGGGATGTCCGGGGCGGCGGCGTTCAGTTCGGCCACGGTCGGCAGCCGACGTTCGGCGAACTGCTCGGCCGACCAGCCGCCCACCACCCGCACCCACTGGCCCTTCGGGGTACGAGCGGCCTGCTCACGCAGCATCGCCAGCCCCTGACGCAGGCTGCGGACACCGTCCCAGCGCAGTTCCAGTACGTAGTTCAGACCCCCGCGGATCACGTGCAGGTGCGCGTCGTTGAGGCCCGGGATCATCCGTCGCCCGAGGGCGTCGACCACCTTCGTGCGCGTGCCGACGTGGGGAGCTACGTTCTTGTCGTCACCGATGACCGTGATGACGCCGTCGTGGATGGCGAGCGCCTCCGCATGCGGGCGGCCCGCGTCGCCGGTGTGGATCTTCGCGTTGCGGACGATGAGGTCCGCGGCATTGTCGATGGCATGCGGAACCAGTCCGCCGACGGGCATGGTTGACATCTCTTGAAACCCCCTCCGGGAAAACGACTTCGATTCATCTCATGGCCGGTAGCGGCGGACTTTGGCCGATTCCGTCCTGCCCGAATGCCTGTTTGCTCGAATCGAAGCAAGTGAATTCCACCGACACTCGTCGTGCCCTGAGAACAAGGACAGGCCCTATGGGTGAACGGCCGCGGTCGCATGGCCATCACCATAGACACGATCGATGTGCCCATCATGTCCAGCCAGTGCACAGGACTTTGCCTCACAGCGCACTCGCTCATCCATGTTCTGCGCGTCATTCGAGAGGCCGGAAGGAAGCTGTGCACTGCGAGGACAGCAGCGGTGCACCCATGGACAATTCCAGGCGGCCGGCGGCTTTAGCGTGGCGAACAGCGGCTCGGGGACGCTGTTCGCGGATCCGGGCCGAATGGCCGGAAGGACCGGCATCCCCTTGAACATTCCAGGAGATTCGCATGTCCGATGTCGTCCAGCCGGTACTGGAACCTGCTGCAGCCGCCTTCGCCGAGGCGACCGCCAACCCGCCGTACCTGTTCGAACTCACCCCCGCAGAGGGCCGCAAGGCTGTCGACGAGGTGCAGTCCGCCGAGATCGACAAGCCGAACGTCGATGAGGAGTGGGTCACCGTCTCGGGCGGTCCGACGGGCAGCGTCCGGGCCCGCATCGTCAGGCCCGCCGGCACCGAGGGAACCCTGCCGGTGATCTTCTACATCCACGGCGCCGGCTGGGTGTTCGGCAACGCCCACACCCACGACCGCCTGGTACGCGAACTCGCCGTCGGCGCGAACGCCGCCGTGGTCTTCCCCGAGTACGACCTCTCCCCCGAGGCTCGCTACCCGGTCGCCATCGAGCAGAACTACGCGGTCGCCCAGTGGGTCGTCGAGCAGGGCGCGTCCAAGGACCTGGACGGCTCCCGGCTGGCCGTGGCGGGCGACTCGGTGGGGGGCAACATGACCGCCGCGCTGACCCTGATGGCCAAGCAGCGCGGTGATGTCCCCCTGGTGCAGCAGGTGCTGTTCTACCCGGTCACCGACGCGAGCTTCGACACCGGTTCGTATCACCAGTTCGCAGCAGGCTACTTCCTGCGCCGCGACGGCATGCAATGGTTCTGGGACCAGTACACGACCGACGAGGCCGAACGCGCCCAGATCACCGCGTCCCCGCTGCGCGCCACCACCGAGCAGTTGGCGGGCCTGCCGCCGGCGCTGGTCATCACCGGCGAGGCCGACGTGCTGCGCGACGAGGGCGAGGCGTACGCGGGCAAGCTTCGCGAGGCCGGGGTTCCAGTGACCGCCATCCGCTTCCAGGGCATCATCCACGACTTCGTGATGCTCAACGCCCTGCGGGAGACCCACGCCGCCGAGGCCGCGATCACGCTCGCCGTCGGCACCCTGCGCACCGCGCTGCACGGCCACTGAGACACCACGAAGGAGACCTCGACAATGACCACCACCCCCACCGCCCTTCTCGTGCACGGCGCCTTCGCCGACGCCGGCAGCTGGTCCGGGGTCATCGCGGAACTACAGAACCACGGCATCCCCGTGCTCGCGCCCCCCAACCCGCTGCGCGGTCTCGCGTCCGACGCCGCGTACATCGCCTCCGTGGCGGCCCAGATCAACGGCCCCGTCATCCTGGTCGGACACTCCTACGGCGGCGCGCTCATCACCGTGGCCGGCACCACGGAGAACGTGGTCGGCCTGGTCTATGTCGCCGCCTATGTCCTCGAAGAGGGCGAGAGCCTCGGCGAGTTGCAGGGACGATTCCCGCTCTCTCCGCTCGTCAGCAACCTCAAGGAGTGGACGTACCCCGTCGAGGGCGGTGATCCCGCGGTCGAGGTCACCATCGCCGCCGACGCCTTCCCGTCGGTGTTCGCCGCCGATGTGCCTGCCGACGTCACGAAGGTCCTGGCAGTTGCCCAACGGCCGCTGGCCGTCGGGGCTTTCGAGGAGGCGGCCTCCGCGGCCGCGTGGAAGACCAAGCCGTCCTGGGCCCTGGTGGCCTGTGCGGACGAGGCGATCAACCCCGAGGTCGAGCGGTTCGGCGCTGAGCGCGCGGCGGCGACCGTCGTCGAGATCGAGGGCGCATCGCACGCGGTCGCCGTCTCACGGCCGAAGGACGTCGCCGACCTGATCCGCGACGCGGTACGCGCCACGAGCTGACGACGGGCTGTCAGCTGCGCGGACGAACTGGCTTCGTCCGCGCAGCTGTGTTTCCACCTCAATGCCGCGCACGCTCGGTCCGGTCCGCCACCGTGACCACGACGACCAGGGCCGCCGCCAGGAGCCCGGCGATCAGGGCCGGCGCCCGGGAATGAGCGGCCGCCGGGACAGCGACCGCGACAGCGGGAACGGGATGCCGGGGACCGGGTGCGGGTAGGCGAGCAGAGAGCCGTTCGCGTGCTGCGGAAATCGTGGTTGTCGGCTCGCGCGGCATGAGGCAGCCAGGCAACGACCACAGTCCCCTGCGCCTGAGCAGTCGTCCGCCCAATGTCCGGCATGCGGGTGACCGTGGCCTTCCTCCGCGCACAGCTCGTCGCGCCTGGGAAAGGGATACATCGGCGCCCTTGAGCGTCCCGGACTCTGACGCGGGCCTACGCTCCAGGCCCGTCCTGCCCGCTGTCAGGCGGCCGGACCCGACGGCGTCGTACGCTCCGTCAGACCGGAAGGCAGCAGCAGTGAAGATCAACATTGTAGGCCCCGGCAACATGGGCCGCGCCATCGCCACCCGTGCCCTGGCCGGCGGCCATGGCGTGTGCGTGGTCCACCCCAACACCGACTCTGCCCGAGCTCTTGCAGAGGAGCTCAAGCAGCGGTTCCCGGCTGGCGAGTGCGACTGGGCCGCTGCGGCGGGGGCAGCTGATGTCACCGTGCTCGCACTGTGGTACGACGCGGCACTGCAGGCCGCGAGATCCGCCGGTGCCGCCCTCACCGGGCAGGTCCTCGTGGACATCTGCAACCCCATCGACGTCTCCACCATGGACTCGAGGGTGACACCCCCCGACAGCTCGGCGGCCGAGGAGATCCAGCGGATCGTCGGCACCGACGTGAAGGTCGTCAAAGCGTTCAACACCACCTTCGCCGGCCTGCTGACACCGGGCGAGGGCCATGGCCTCCCGCTCGATGTCCTGATCGCCGGAGACGACTCCGCGGCCAAGGAGAAGATCGCGGAGCTTGTACGTTCCGGCGCGATGCGCCCATTGGACGTAGGACCGCTGCGCCGAGCTCGGGAGCTGGAAGCGATGGGGTTCCTGCACATCGCCATCCAGGAGCCACTCCAGCTGAACTGGCACAGCTCGATCAAGATCCTTCCTTGACCGATCCCAGGCATGTGAGCTCGGGTCACGACCTCTTCCCCATCGGCTGGCCATCCTTCTCAGGTCGGGAAGAGCCGCGTTTGGTCGGCCTCCCCGCATGGCCGGGGCGCCGAAAGTCCCCGCGCGCCTCCCGCCAAGAAACCGGAAGCAGCCTGGATCACCTGGAATCGTCGGCGTCCGTGCGAACGGCCGCTGGAGCATCTCAGCCAGGAACCGCAGCAGAATCTCGTCCGGCCCCTGCAGGAGGGCGAACCGCCGGTGGCAACCGTCACGATGTCACCCAGCTGCTCCCGCTCATCGACGCGATCCCGCCGATCCGGGGGCGGCGGGGACGGCCTCGCCGCAAGCCGCGGCACCTGTATGCCGACCGGGGCTACGACTTCGACAAGTACCGCCGCCTGATGTGGAAGCGCGGCATCAAGCCCGTGATCGCCCGACGCGGCGCGGCCCTGTCAAGCCAACGCGCAAGCAGAGCAACCGGGTTCCGTCGCGCCACTGAGCGCCGTCTCAGCCGAGAGGTCAGATCAAGATCTCATTCTGAAATGATCAGTTGAAGGGGTGGGAGGTGCCCCCACTCGCCGCGCCGGCCGCTTCTTGACGGGCAGACGTTGCCTGCCCGGCACTGGCAGCTGTCTAGGACAGGTGCCCCAGTTCGTGCGACGCCGCCACCACTGTGTCGCGCAGGTCGCGGGTCACCTCGGCCAGGTGGTCCGGTGTGCCGAGGGTCTCGGGCAGGACGACGGAGACGGCGAGCGGCAGCGGGTCGCCGGCCGCGAAGACGGGCGCGGCGACGGAGATGATGCCCGGGATGACGCCACTGTGCGTCACGACATGCCCCTGCTCGCGGATCTGGGCCCGCAGGGCCGCCAGGCGTTCGTCCGTCCACTCCGCCTCTCTGCCGCGTAGCTCTCCGTCCAGCACCTCGTTTGTGAGGCTCTCCGGCAGGTGGGCCAGGAAGATCTGGCCCACGGACGACGTGAGCAGGGGAAGCGTGGCGCCGACGCGCACTGTCAGGGGCAGCGGCCGCGTGCCGTACGCCCAGCTCACCACGATCGGGCCGCGATCTCCCCACACCGCGAGGTTCACGGAGTGGCCCGTGCGGTCGCGAAGCCGGATCGCGTGGCCGCTCGCCACCGCCACCTCGTTGGTGCGGCGCAGTGATTCGGCGCCCATGCGGCGCATCGCGGCGCCGAAGTCGTAGAGGCCCGAGGCGGAGTCCTGTGAGGTCAGGCCGATGCGGCCGAGGCTGACGAGATAGCGGTGCACCTTGCTGGGCTGCATACCGCTGGCCTGCGCGATCGCGGACAGGCTCAGCGCTCCGCCGCCGTTCTCCAGCGCGAGCAGGACCCGCATCGCGGTCTCGACGGACTGGATGCCCTGACGCTCCGCGTTCTCCCTGGGGTCGGTCTCGGTCACAGCGCAGCTCTCTTCCCGCAGGTGAATGACGGTGCTCAGCCTATCGACGCGAGGAGCGCCGGCCGTCGATCACGAACAGATCTGACATTCACTATTGCGGAACGCATTACGTTCTGGTGAACTGCGGGAGCGGTGGCACTCCCTCCCCGACTACCCCGGTCGCACCGCCGGCTCGTTTCGCAGCCGCCCGGAGCCGCTCACCCTTCGGCGCACACACCCGCGCATCTCCTGTCTCCCGGCCACTCACACCGAGCCGGGCATCGCCGCACCCCCACACACGAGACAACCACTGCGAACACGCACAAATCCTCCGAGGAGAACTCCGTAATGAAGTTGATCGGCCTCGAAGAGCACTTCGTGACCCCCGACCTGGTGGGCCATGGCGCGTCGACCGCGTCCATCGCCCAGCCCGGCGCGTGGGCCGAAGCCTCCCGCCGCCTCCTCGACCTCACCGAGGAACGCCTCGACGACATGGACGCGGCCGGCCTGGACATGCAGGTTCTGTCGCTCAACTCCCCCGGCCTCCAGGCGGAGAAGGACCCGGCCGCCGCCGTACGCCAGGCGACCACGGTCAACGACTTCCTCGCCGGTGTCATCGCCGAGCACCCCGACCGCTTCTCGGGCTTCGGCGCCCTGCCCCTGCAGGATCCGGAGGCCGCGGCCGACGAGCTGGAGCGCGCGGTCACGCAGCTCGGACTGCGCGGCGCCCTCGTCAACGCGCACACACACGGCAGGTACCTGGACGACCCCGCCCTGCGCGTCGTCTGGGAGCGCGCCGAACACCTCGACGTACCGCTCTACCTGCACCCGGCCAACGGCGTCGACACCGCGCACGTGCTGTCCGGGCACCCCGAACTCGTCGGACCGATGTGGAGCTGGGGCATCGACACCGCCACCCACGTCCTGCGGCTCATCTTCGGCGGCGTGTTCGACGACTTCCCGAACGCCAAGCTGCTGCTCGGCCACATGGGAGAGGGACTGCCCTTCGTGCTGTGGCGCATGGACTCCCGCTGGGACTTCCACGCGCACCACGGAATCGAGCTCAAGCGGGGCCGTCCCTCGGCGTACATCCGCAACAACCTCTACATCACGACCAGCGGCGTCTGCTCCTCCGCCCCGCTGCTCACCGCACTGCTCTCGATGGGCGCCGACCACATCCTCTTCGGCACCGACTACCCCTTCGAGGACATGGGGACGGCCACGAAGTTCCTGCGGGACGCCCCGATCAGCGACGCCGACCGGCTCAAGATCGGCCACCAGAACGCCGAGAAGCTGCTCGGCCTCACCACCGCACCCGCGTTCGCGGGTGTCTGAGCGGAAGGGAACGCACGTGTACGACGTCGCCGTCATCGGGTACGGGCCCGTGGGCATGGTCACCGCGGCGCTCCTCGGGCAGGCAGGCCACGACGTGGTGGTGCTGGAGCGCTACCCGACCCTCTACAACCTTCCGCGCGCCGCGATCTTCGACGACGAGACGATGCGGACCTTCGACCGCCTCGGCATCGCCCGCGATCTGCTGCCCACGCTCCACGTCCAACGGAACTACGAGTGGCGCAACGGCGCCGGCGAGCTGCTCATCGAGCACGACTTCGCCGCCGTCGGCGCCCAGGGCTGGGCGGAGTGGTACATGATGTACCAGCCCTACCTCGAGGACGCCCTCGACGGCCTGGTCCGCGGTCTCGGGAACGTCGAGATCCGGATGGCCTCCCGGGTCACCGGCCTGCAGAGCACGCACCACGGCGTGGACATCGAGGTCGAGGGAAGCGGCCCGGCCGTCTCGGCCCGGTACGTCGTGGCCTGCGACGGCGGCAACAGCTTCACCCGCGGCCGGCTCGGTGTCGAGCAGGACGACTACGGGTTCTCCGAGCCGTGGATGGTCTGTGACTTCCGTCTGACCGGTCCCTCGGACGTCCCCAAGGCCCGCCAGGTCTGCGACCCCGAGCAGCCGACATCGATCATCTCGCTGGGCCCCGAGCACCACCGGTTCAGCTTCATGCTCGACTCGGCGGACTCCTTCCCCGTCGAGCGGGAGCCCGACCGGGTGTGGGCCCGGGTCGCCGCCCACCTCGACCGCTCGCGGGCCGACCTCGTCCGCGTCGCCACGTACACGTTCCGCTCGCTCGTCGCGGAACGCTGGCGCGACGGCCGGATCCTGCTCGCCGGGGACGCGGCCCACCAGATGCCGCCCTTCCTCGGGCAGGGCATGTGCTCGGGCATCCGCGACGCCCAAAACCTCGCCTTCAAGCTCGACGCCGTAATGCGCGGCGCCGACGACGCCCTCCTCGACACCTACCAGAGCGAACGCGAGCCGCATGTGCGGGCCATCATCGCCAAGGGCATCGAGCTCGGCCGCGTCCAGACCATGCGCGACCCGGTGGCCGCCGCCGAGCGCGACGCCCGCCTGATCGCCCAGCGCGAGGCGAACGGCCGCCCCGAGAAGATGCGCTTCCCGGGCCTCGGCCCGGGCCTGCACGACGCGTCCCCGCAGGCAGGCCACCTGATGCCGCACGGCCGGGTGGAATCGCACGGCACCGTCGGACTCTTCGACGAGGTCCTCGGCCGCGGATTCGTCCTCCTCGTCGACGGCCGCGAGGGCGCCTCGCTCGACGCCTCGGCCATCGAGCCGGCCGCCGGGCTGGGCGTGGCAGTCCACCACCTCACCGACCGCCGCCTCACCACTGAAGGGATCACCGATGTCGGCGGCGTCTACGGGCGCTGGTTCGACGAAACCCGCTCCGCCGCCGTTCTGTGGCGGCCCGACTTCTACATCCTCGGCACCGTGGACTCGCTGTCCGACGTCCCGGCGCTCCTGAAGACACTTGCCGCGGCAGTCCAGCCGGTACAGGCTCCTGCCACCGTCGGAGAAGGGATCCGGCCATGACCGCACCGTCCGTCATACGCCCAGCCGTCCAAAGAGTGCCCGCGACCACGTTCATCCTGGTCGCGGCCTGGGTCGTCGCGTCCCTCGAGGGCTACGACCTCGCCGTGTACGGCGTCAGCGTGCCCGCGATCCTGGGCGACCCCTCGCTCGGCATCGACAAGGCCGAAGCCGGCACCGTCGGCTCGTTCGTCGGCATCGGGATGCTGATCGGCGCGGCCCTCGCCGGGGCCCTCGTCCACCGCACCGGCCCACGCCGGCTCCTGCTGCTGGGCACCACCGTGTTCTCGCTCGGCATGGCGCTCTGCACGTTCGCCGGCGGCGTCCCGTCCTTCGGGGCCGGACGCCTGGTCGTCGGCCTCGGCCTCGGCGTCGTACTGCCGACGATCAACGCATACGTCGCCGACCTCAGCGAACCGGGCCGCCGCAGCCGCAACGTCGCCCTGATCATGAGTGGCTACGCGGCCGGCGCCCTGCTCTCCCCGCTGCTCGGCACCGCCCTGCTGCCCGACGTCTCCTACCGCTGGCTGTACGTGATCGGCGTGATCCCGGTGTTCCTGGCCGTACCGCTGGTGCTCCGGCTCCCGGAGAGCCCGTTCCACCTCAGCCGTACGGGCCGTACCGCCGAGGCGAGGATGGTGGAGGAGCAGCTCGGTCTCGCCCCCTCGGACGCCTCCCCGACGTCGGACCCGGGCCGCTGGCTCGGTATCGGCTCGCTGCTGACCGGCGGGCTCGCGGTCTCGACCGTGCTGTTCTGGGCGATGTCCTTCTGCGGACTGCTTCTGGTCTTCGGCATCAGCACCTGGCTGCCCAGCATCATGCAGGCCGCGGGCTTCTCCCTCGGCTCGGCGCTGCTGCAGACGGCCGCCATGTGGCTGGGCGTCGGCGTCGGGGCCGTCGTCGGCGGCCGTGTCGCGGACGCGCTGGGCGCCAAGCGTGTGGTGGTCGTGGCGTTCCTGGTCGGCACCCTGAGCCTGGTCGCGATGAGCACCCGCCCGCCGACGCCGGTCATGTTCGTGCTCATGTTCATCAGCGGGTTCGGGTTCATCGGCTCGCAGATCCTCGGCAACGCGTTCATCGTGACGCGCTACCCGGACGCCCTGCGCGGCAACGGCCTCGCGTGGGCCTTGTCGATCGGCCGCTTCGGCGCGATCGCCGGCCCGTCCCTGGGCGCGTTCGTCCTCAGCTCGGGCGCCGGTGTCGAGTGGGCCTTCTACGCCTTCGCCGTACCGGCGCTGATCGGGGCGTTCGCGGCGGGCGCGGTACCCCGGGTGCGAGCGGTGACGGCATGACGCGAGTCGTCTACGAGTCCTGGGGCCAGCGGGTCGTCTTCGGCTCGGGCACCGCACGGGACGACGTGACGGCCGAGGTGGCGGGACTCGGCGCGAGCCGGGTCCTGGTGATCGCGGCCGAGGGGGAGCGCGCCCTGGCCGAGGCCCTCTGCACGGACGTTCCCGTCGTGGCGACGTTCGGCGCCGTCAGGCCGCATGTGCCGGCCGAGGTGGCGGGGGCCGTGCGGGCAGCGGCCCGCGAACACGCGGCCGACCTGCTGCTGAGCGTCGGCGGCGGCTCCACGACGGGCACCGCCAAGGCAGCCGCGCTCACCACCGGCCTGCCGGTCCTCGCCGTCCCGACGACATACGCCGGCTCCGAGGCGACCCCCGTCTGGGGCCTCACCGAGGACGGCCACAAGCGCACCGGCGTCGACCCGAAGGTGCTCCCCCGGGTCGTCGTCTACGACGCGACACTCATGCTGTCGCTGCCGGCCCGCCTGTCGGTGACGTCGGGGCTCAACGCACTCGCCCACTGCGTCGACGCGTGGTGGGCCCCCCGGCACAACCCGATCAGCTCCGCCCTGGCCGTCGAGGGCGTCCGCTCGCTGGCATCCGCGCTGCCGCGCATCGTCGCCGACGGCCAGGACGTCGCGGCCCGCCGGGAGATCCTCTTCGGCACCTACCTCGGGGCGGTCGCCTTCGCGGGGGCGGGCTCCGGACTGCACCACAAGGTGTGCCACGTCCTCGGCGGCGCGTACGACCTCGAACACGCCGCCCTGCACTCGGTGGTCCTGCCGCACGTGGTCGGCCTCAACCTGGCCGCGTCACCCGAGGCGGCGCTGCACCTCGGAGCCGCGCTCGACGCCGGCACCGACCCGTTCGGCGCGCTGCTCACCCTCTACGCCCAGCTCGAACCTCCGCGCTCGCTGGGCGAGTTGGGCCTCGCAGAGGAGGAACTCGACCGGGCCTGTGACCTGGTCATGGCACAGGTACCGGACACCAACCCGCGGCGTGTGACGCGCAACGAGATGCGCGAGCTGCTGGGGCGCGCGTGCCGCGGGGCCACCCCGGTGCCGGTCCCTCTCACCGCCCTTCGCACGGAAGAGCAACCCCGTTGACCGACACCACCGAGACAACTGAGACAACTGAACAGGAACTCACCGACAAGGTCGTCGCGAGCTTCGACACCGCGAAGGACGAGCGGTTCCGCGAGGTCATGCAGGCCCTGGTACGGCACGCCCACGCGTTCGTGCGCGAGACCCGCCTCACCGGGGACGAGTGGGGCGCGGCCGTCGAGTTCCTCACCGCGGCCGGTCACATCTCGACCGACACCCGCCAGGAGTTCGTCCTCCTCTCGGACGTCCTCGGCATCTCCATGCTCACCGTCGCGGTGAACGAACCGGGCCTCGCCGCATCGACGGAGTCCACGGTCCTCGGCCCGTTCTTCGTGCAGGACTCGCCCGAGATCGAGCTCGGCGGGGACATCGCGGGCGGCGCGACCGGTGAGCCGGCGTGGATCGACGGCCAGGTCACGGACACCGACGGCAACCCCGTCCCCGGCGCCCGCGTCGAGGTGTGGGAGGCCGACGACGGCGGCATGTACGACGTCCAGTACGACGACGCACCCCTCGCGGGGCGCGCGCACCTGTTCACCGACGCCGAGGGTCGCTACCGGTTCTGGGGACTCACCCCCACGCCGTACCCCATCCCGGACGACGGCCCCGTCGGCCGGCTCCTCGATCACGCCGGCCGCTCACCGATGCGCGCACCGCATCTGCACTTCATGGTGACGGCACCCGGCTTCCGGCGTCTCATCACTCACATCTTCGTGGCGGGCGACGCCTGTCTGGACGCCGACTCGGTCTTCGGCGTGAAGGAGTCGCTCATCCGCCCCTTCGCCCGTCACGAGCCCGGAACACCGACGCCTGACAGCCGACAACCGGCGGGCCCGTGGACCTCGACGACCTTCGACATCGTCCTCAGCAAGGAGTGAGCAAACGCCTCTCAGACGCCCGGTTGTGTCGTCGGGCGCCCGGAACACGCGGATCGGGATCTCGGCCGGGTCGGCGAGCACATCGGAGATCTCGTCGTCCAGCCGGACCAGTGTGACGGAGACACCGACCATGTCGAGCGAGGCGCAGTACCCGCCCACGCAGCTACGCCCGACCTCGATGCCTCTCCCCCGGTCAACTGTTCGTGGACCGTCCGTACACCAAGCAGAGCCCGCCGTCACATTGGCTCTGCCGTCTGCCCTGTAGGCGTGGCCCTCCGGTCCGGATACTGGGGGCATGGAATTCGCCGTCTTCATGACCTTGCCCGGGCTGGTCATCCTGCTGACCGCCGTGGCCTTCGTGGATCAGCTGCTGCTCCGTGCCGGGCGGGCCGGACTGCTGCCATGGCGGAACAGCGTCCGGCAGGGCCAGATATCGGCGACGGGGTTTGAGCAGCTCCATGCGAGCTTTTCGCCTGGGAAGCAGAACGAACTCAAGGAGCGGCAGTCGGCACTGGTGATGCGGGACGACGAGGAAGACGGGGCACCGCCGAACCGGACAACGGTAGATCTGGAGGGAGGGGTCGCGGTCGTCCGTATGCCGGGGGCCGGTCGATAGGAGACGACCCGTCACAGCCAGACCCTGGAGAACAAGGTCAGTCGCCGACGACCTCGCTCACGGAGGCGCGGGCGGCGGCCTCGTCGACGAGGTTCTTGCCAGTGGCGAACGCGGCGAACAGCCTGCAGGGACAGGTTGTTGACCGCCCTCGGGTAGCCGCGCGAGGTGGTGTGGATCAGCGTGAGGGCGTCTTCGTGAACAGCGGGTCGGGACGCCCGGCGATCTTGAGCGACCGGTCACAGACCAGCGATGTCCCCAGCGTTCCTACCCAGCGAGTCGAGCACCTCCACCACGGCGTCCTGCCGCCTGGCGCGCGCCGCCCGGTCCGTCGGCACCAGCCGCGCGGCAGCCCGCACGGCACAGGCGTCCGGATCACCGAAGACCGTCCGCGGATGCTCTCCGCCCTCCGCGCAGCGCGCCGTGACCTCCTCGACCGCCTGCAGCACGACCGCCCGATCCACGCCCGGCTGCACGGCCAGCCGGACCTGGAAACGCGCCATCCACTTCCCGCGGTCCTCCTGCCCCGCCACAAGCCCTCCCGGTCATTCGCGAGCCATCCGTCAAAGAGATCAGACGCCACAACAGCGAAAAGGGGCCGCAGGCAAGAATCCGACGACTTTCCAACGACCGCCACTGAACCCGCGCCGGCACCCCCGACCGATTCCCCGCCACGGAACATCACAGACCATGGATTCCGCCACCACCCCCAGCCTGCGCCCGGCCAGGCGGACCGCCGGGCGCAGGCCGTGCACACCCACCACGAGACCACCCAGGCCCGCGCCCAGCCCCTCGACCCCGACCACACCATCCCGCCCCGCCCCGCCCCGCCTCAGCCACGCAGCCGAAGGCGAGACCCCGCACCCCCACGGGGATCAGGCGGCGAACCCGATGCCGGTCACGCATGCGTGACCGCCCCACCGTCGTCAAAAGCTGATCACCGCCCACGGCGGAACGGTCTTCGCCGACTCCGGACGGGGCGGCCGGACGCGGATGACCCTCCGGCTGCCCAGGGCCGAGTCACAAGGATCACGGCTCATTCCCGAGCCGGGCGCGGAGCCGCGAGTTGCCTGACAGGCAAATACCCCCTGGGGTATTTGACGCCCCCCTTCGAGCCGCCGTACTCTCGCCGACAAGACACCCCCAGGGGTATTTGAGGAGGCAACGAAGTGGCTCGTGAGACAACGCAGGAGGCGTTCGCCGCGGCCTGGGCCGACGGCGGGCTCGTGATCGACGTACGGGAGGCGGACGAGTACGCGGCCGGGCACGTGCCGGGCGCGCAACTGATGCCACTGCCTTCCGTGCCGGCCCGGTGCGGTGAACTCCCCACCGACCGGCCGGTGTTCGTGATCTGCGCCGGCGGGAACCGCAGCAGGCAGGCAGCCGACTGGATGAACTCCCGCGGCATGGACGCCTACTCCGTGACCGGCGGCACCGGCGCATGGGCCCGCGCCGGGCACCCGATCGCAGCCGGACACCACGAGCACGCGGTCTGAGCGACTGGGCCGTCCCCCTCCGCTGCGGCCACCGACCACCGAAGACCACCCGCGATCCGCCCATCGGCCAGTTGGGAAGGAGCACCGCCTTGGCCACCACCCCCTCACCCTCCGACGCACCGATCGCCGGCCGCCACCGCGTCGCCGTCATCGGCGGCGGCAGCGCCGGCATCAGCGTCGCCGCCCGCCTGCGCCGCGCCGGCATCAGCGACATCACCCTGATCGAACCGTCCGACACGCACTGGTACCAGCCGCTGTGGACCCTGGTCGGCGGGGGCCAGGCACCCCTGCGCACGACCCGCCGCCCCGAAGGATCCGTGATACCCGAGGGGGTGCGCTGGGTCCGCCGGCGCGCGCTGGCCGTCGCCCCCGAGGCCCGCACGGTGACCCTGTCCGGCGGCGACGAACTCACCTACGAGTACCTGGTCATGGCACCCGGTCTCCAACTCGACTGGAACGGTGTGCCGGGCCTGGCCGAGGCCGTCGGCCACGACCGGGTGAGCAGCAACTACGCACCCGAGTACGCCCCGCGCACCTGGGACCTGATCAAGCAGATGCGGTCCGGCACGGCCGTCTTCACCCACCCGGCCACCCCGCTGAAGTGCGGCGGCGCCCCGCAGAAGATCGCCTACCTGGCCGCCGATCACTGGCGCAAACAGAAGGTCCTGGACGACATCCGCATCATCCTGGTGATCCCCGACCCGGCGATGTTCAAGGTGCCCGCCTGGTCACGGGTGCTGGAGAAGGTGGCCGCCCGGTACGGCATCGAGGTGCGGCTGCGCTCGGAGATGACCGCCGTCGACGGCGACCGCCGCGAACTCGTCGTCACCGACCACGCGAACGGCACCAAGGAGACCATCGGCTACGACCTCCTGCACGCCGTCCCGCCGCAGAGCGCCCCCGAGTGGGTCAAGGCGAGCCCGCTCGCCGACCCGGCGAGCCCGCAGGGGTTCGTCGCCGCCGACAAGCACACCCTCCAACACCCGTACCACGAGAACGTCTTCGCCCTCGGCGACGTGGCGAACCTGCCCACCTCGAAGACCGGCGCGGCCGTACGCAAGCAGGCCCCGGTGGTCGCGGCGAACCTGCTGGAGGTGATGAACGGCCGCTCCCCCTCGCACCGCTACGACGGCTACACGTCCTGCCCGCTGGTGACCGCCCGCGACCGGATGCTGCTGGCCGAGTTCGACTACGACCTCAAGCCCACGCCCACCTTCCCGCTGCTCGACCCCTTCAAGGAGCGGCGCACGATGTGGCTGTTCAAGCGGTACGGCCTGCCGCCGGTGTACTGGCACGGCATGCTCACCGGCCGCCTCTGACCGGTCGGCCCGGGCATCCCCCGACCCGGGCCGACCACCACCGCCCTTCGACACCGGCGGACCAGACCCTTCCATATACCCCCCGGGGTAATAAAACCCTTCCCTTATGGAGGTCGACCGACATGTTCTTCGCCCAGTACTACCTCGACTGCCTCTCCCAGGCGTCCTACATGATCGCCGACGAGACCACCGGCAAGGCCGTCGTCGTCGACCCGCGCCGCGACGTCTCCGAATACCTCACCGACGCCGCCGAGCACGGTTTCACCATCGAGGCGGTCATCAACACCCACTTCCACGCCGACTTCCTCGCCGGCCACCTGGAACTCGCCGACCGCACCGGCGCCTGGATCGGCTACGGACAGCGCGCCGAGGCCGAGTACCCCATCCACAAACTGGTGGACGGCGAGCGCATCACCCTCGGCGACGTCCAGCTCCGGATCCTCGAAACCCCGGGCCACACCCCGGAGTCGATCAGCGTCCTGGTGTACGAAAACGCCCAGGACACCGTCCCCTACGGCGTCCTCACCGGCGACGCCCTGTTCATCGGCGACGTCGGCCGGCCCGACCTGCTCGCCTCGATCGGCGTGACCGCCGACGAACTCGGACGCATGCTCTACCACACCATCCAGCACAAGTTGATGGACCTCCCGGACGCGGTCCGGGTCTTCCCCGCCCACGGCGCCGGCTCCGCCTGCGGCAAGAACCTCTCCACCCAGCGCCAGTCCACCATCGGCGAACAGCGCGCCACCAACTACGCCTGCCGCCCGATGAGCGAGGAGAGGTTCGTGGAGCTGGTGACCGAAGGCCAGCCCTCCGCGCCCGCCTACTTCGTCTACGACGCCATCCTCAACCGCAAGGAGCACGGCCTGTTCGACGCGGCCGCCGCGCCCCGGCCGCTGGCGGTCGAAGACTTCATGCAACGGCGCGCGGGCGGAGCGGTCGTGGTCGACGCCCGCTCGCCGCAGGACTTCGCCCCGGGGTATCTGCGCGGCTCGGTCAACGTGCCCGCGGACGGCCGTTTCGCCGAACAGGCCGGCATGGTCGTCACCCCCGAGCAGGACGTCGTCGTCATCGCGCCGCAGGATCGCGAGGAAGAGGTCGTCACCCGGCTCGCCCGGATCGGCTTCGACAAGGTCGGCGGGTACCTGCGCGAACCCGAAGGCGCCTTCCCCGCCCTGGCCGACGAGATGGAACAGGCGAGCCGCCTGACCGCCGACGAACTGCGCCGCCTACTCGACGGCGACGAACCGCCGCTGGTGCTGGACGTGCGCAACACCGCCGAACGCGAAGAGGGCTTCATCGAGGGCTCGCTGCACATCCCGCTGGCCGAACTCGCCCGCCGCGCCGACGAGATCCCCACCGGCCGGCCCCTGGTCGTGCACTGCGCGGGCGGTCACCGCTCCTCCATCGCCGCCAGCCTGCTGCGTCATCAGGGCCGCACCGACGTCTCCGACCTGCTCGGCGGCTACGGCGCCTGGCTCGCCCTGCCCGCATCGGCC
Organism: Streptomyces sp. NPDC001617; assembly: GCF_053596855.1. Lineage (NCBI taxonomy): Bacteria > Bacillati > Actinomycetota > Actinomycetes > Kitasatosporales > Streptomycetaceae > Streptomyces > Streptomyces sp. NPDC001617. Next base: position 1,253 of record NZ_JBSFHA010000094.1, on the reverse strand, counting down.
AACATCTGATCCACCCCACGCCCGGCGGCGGCCGAATCCGTCGGCCGCCGTCGGCCCCGCCAGCCGCTCCAGTGACAGCGAGGAATCCCCGATGACCATCAGTACCGACAAACCCCGGCTCGATCCTGCCGCCCTGCGCGACCTGACGTGGGACGGCGCGGAGGACCCGGACGATGGCATCGCTACAGGCGAGGATTCCACTCACCCGGAGGAATGAGGTGCACACGATGGACGCGGCGGGCTGGGACGAGCGGTATCGGGGCAGCGAGCTGGTGTGGAAGGCCGAGCCCAACCGGTTTGTGCAGGAGGTGCTGGCCGGTCTGAATCCGTCCGGGCGGGCGGTGGATCTCGCCGCCGGCGAGGGACGCAACGCGGTCTGGCTCGCGGAACGGGGCTGGGACGTGGACGCCGTCGACTTCTCCGCTGTGGCGCTGGAGAAGGCCGAGCGGCTGGCCGTCGCCCGGGGTGTGCGGCTGCACACCGTCCACGCCGATCTCACGGCCTGGACTCCCCGCGAGGCGACGTACGACGTGGCCCTGATCGCGTATCTGCACCTGCCGTGGCCAGACATGGCGCAGGTGCTGACCCGGGCCGCCACTGCCGTCCGCTCGGGCGGCACCCTGCTGCTCGTCGGCCACGACGCGGCCAATCCCGAGCACGGTCACGGCGGCCCGCAGGATCCGCGCGTGCTGTACACCGCCGAGCAGGTCGCCGGTCTGTGGCGGCCGTACGCCGACATTCTGCGGGCCGAGACCGTCACCCGGCCGGTGACCGACGGCGATGGCTTCTGCCGTACGGCCCTCGACGCGCTCGTGCGCGCCGTACGGCGATGACACCGTCCGGCGAGGCCACGCGCCGCAGTCAGGCCGGGGTGCCGGGCTTGGTCGCCAGGTACCAGTGGGTGAGCTTGACGCGCTCGTCGGCCAGCCGGGCGTCCAGTTCGGAGGTGGTCGCCCATCCCGAACGACTCGTCGTCGGGATGGGCGACCACCGCCAACACCCGCCGCACACCCTCCGGCAGGCCGGCCACGGTGCGGGTCGTCTCAGGTGTAGATGATCTGGCCGCCGGCGGCATGCTCGTAGAACTCGCCGACCGTGATGATGCCCTGGACCTGCTCGACGAGGTCGTCCTTGTCGAGTTCGAACAGGTCGACCGAGGCCTTGCAGGCGTAGATGCCCGCGCCGGTGTCGGCGATCATCTCGATGAACTCGGGGATCGGCGGGATGTCGAGCTTGTCCATCTTGCGTTCCAT
>NZ_JBSFHA010000093.1:0-41558 GCF_053596855.1 Streptomyces sp. NPDC001617 | reverse complement strand
GCTGGGCCGCCCACGACGACACCTACGTCGTCGACGGCGAGAACGTCGTCGTCCTGGCCCGCTACACCGCCGTCAACAAGGCCACCGGCAAACCGATCGACGTCCGCGTCGCCCACCACTTCGTCGTACGGGGTGGACTCATCGTCCGCTTCGAGCAGTTCGTCGACACCGCACTCGTGCGGGAGGCCATGACCGACTGAGTGGTGGGGGGAGTGCGGCGGCGGACGGAGTCTCTGCCGCCGCACCCCCGTTTGCGGTCGCCGGGGGATGCGGTCAGTCCGGCAGCGGCTCGGAGTAGTGCCGGAAGCCGTCACGCTTGTGGTGGATGGCGAACAGGCGCTCGGCCAGGGCGTCAGGGCTGCTGTGCTCGGCGTCGGGGCGGATGGCTCCCGGGATGACCAACTGGGCGACGTGGATGTTCTCCGGGGCGAGGGCGTCGTGGAGCATCCGCGCGTAGGCGCTCTCGCCGGCGAAGGCGATCGAGGTGCCGGCCCGGTCCGGGTGCGGGCGTACGGCGGTGCCGCCGTTGACGAACAGGAGCGTGCCGCGGCCGAGTTCGCGCATGCCGGGCAGCACGGCGTGCACCGCGGTGACCGGACCCTTCACCGAGAAGGACAGGGGCGCGTCGAGGTCGGCGGCGCTCGTGTCGAGGACCGGCTTCATGAAGTCGGCGCGGGGCGCGGGGCTGTACTGGAGGATCTCGATCGGCCCGAGGGCGTCGGCCGCCGTGTGCAGGGCCGCGGTGAGGGATGAGGGGTCCAGTACGTCAGTGGTGAAACCGCGGGCCTGGATGGCGTCGCGGGTCAGTTCCTCTGCCAGCTCCTCCAGCTTCCCGGCGCTGCGGGAGAGAAGGGCGACGTTGTGGCCGGCGGCTCCGAAACGGCGGGCGGTGGCGAGCCCGAGGCCGGGGCCGGCGCCGACGAGGGCGAAGGTCGTCACGGGAACTCCTTGAACGGAGCGGGCCCGGGTCGCACGGTCGGCCGTACGACCCGGGGGTGGCTCGGTGTGTTCGGTCGGGGCTGGAGAAAGGTCTTGATGGCGCGGCGCTCATCCATCGCCTTGTACCCCTCGGCGACCTGTTCCAGCGGCGGAGCAGGTCGAAGACCTTGCCCGGGTCGATCCGGCCGGACAGCACCAGGTCGATCAGCTCGGCAGGTGTCGGAGGCCTCAGCCCTGGAAGACGATTTCGCCCTGGTCCCGCTTGGTGGTGTGCAGCTCCCAGTAGACCGGGGAGATGTCCTCGGGCCGGGCCACCGGCCGGCCAGGGATGAGGGAGACGGCGATCGACACGTCGATGCCGACGTGGGCGGCCTGGATGCCGGTGCCGTCCAGCTCCTTGTGAAGGTTGACCGCCCAGTTGCGCAGCGCGGCAGCGGCGGCGTTGACGTTGCCGACCACCGGCACGGGGTCGAGGGAGCCGGCGCCTGTGGTGTAGAGCAGGGTGCCGGTGCCGGCCTCCCGCATCGCGGGCAGCACCGCGTTGGTGGCGGCGATGGCACCGTAGAGCTGGAACTCGATCTCGTGCTGAACATGAGCCGGGTCGCTCTCGGCCGGGGTGGTCAGGACGACCTGGCCGAACTGTCCGAGCGGCGAGTACTCCAGGACGTCGATGCCGCCGAACCGCGCGGCGGCGTTCTCGAGCGCCTGGGTGAGTGCGTCGCGGTCGAGTACGTCCGCGGGGAACGCCGCGGCGTTGATGCCCTCGGCGGTGAGCTTGCCCACGAGGTCGTCGAGCTTGTCGCGGTTGCGGGAGATCAGGGCGACGTCGAAGCCCTGGGAGCCGAAGGTGCGGGCGATGGCCAGGCCCAGCTGGGGGCCGGCTCCGACGATGGCGATGCTGGTCACAGCGATCCTTCCGTAAGGCGTCCAGAGGGAGTCAGGAAGATATGGACAGGTCTGTCCAGTTCGGCGATCCGGATAGACCTTTCCGGTTCGCCGGGATCAACATAACACCAGAAGTGGATAGGGCGCTCCGATTGGCGCCATCCCGCCGCCGCGGTCAGTTCGACGCAGCCGCCGGACATCGAAGCGAAGAGGCACCGTCGGACCCCTGGGCAGCGACCCAGGAAGTTCCGTGGCGGGTGACGTTGCGGGCGCCGCGGCGGATGGCCGGGGCCGCCACGGGTCATGGGGGACGGCGCGTCAGCCTCCTCGACCTGCCGACCCCGCCAGGCAGCTCGGAGCAGAGCGGATCAGGAGGCCTCCCTCCCCCCTTCGCTTTCAGCCAGGCCACGAGATGCGTCCCGGACTCTTGACGGCACGCTTATGACTGCGTAGACATGACTACGCAGTCAGACGGCGGTGTCTGACATCATTGGGGCTCGTTCGAGCGCCACCGGGAGGCACCATGACGCGAGGCACAGGGCGGAGCAGTGGATCCGCCGCGCCGAACAGCGTGGACGTGGCCCGCCTCGCCGGGGTCTCGCAGAAGACGGTCTCGCGTGTCTTCAACGAGGAGCCCTATGTCTCCGCCGAGGCGCGCAGACGCGTCCTCGACGCCGCCGAACAGCTCGGCTACCGGCGCAACAACGCCGCCCGGGCACTGGCCTCCGGACGCACCCGCTCGATCGGCGTGATCACCCTGGGAACCGCCTTGTACGGTCCCGCCTCGCTGCTCATGGGTGTCGAGCGGGTGGTGCGGGACACCGGGTACGCGCTGCGCGTGGTCAACACGATGGAGGGCGACCCGGCGGGTCTCGCCGGTGCCGTGGACTCGCTTCTCGACCAGGGCGTGGACGGCATCGTCATCTCCGAGCCGATCGACGAGGAGGGCGACGGCTCGGCCGATCCCCTCCGGGTGGACGTACCGGTCCTCGTCATCGGCGCACCGCCGCCACCGATCACCTCCCCGGCGGTGCTGACCGCGGGCCGGGGTGCCGATCTGATGGCCCGTGCCGCCACCGAACACCTGCTGGGGCTCGGCCATATGACGGTCCATCACCTTGCGGGCCCGCAGCGGTGGTACGCCGCCCGGGACCGCCTGGAAGGGTGGCGGGCGACGCTGACCGCGCTGGGCAAGGACGTGCCCCCGGCGGTCGAGGGCGACTGGTCGGCCGCGTCCGGGTACGCGGCGGGTCGCGAGTTCGCCCGGGACCCCGAAGTCACCGCCGTCTTCGTCGCCAACGACGACATGGCGATCGGCCTGGTCCACGCGCTGACGGAGGCCGGGCGGCGCGTGCCCGGCGACGTGAGCGTGGTCGGCTTCGACGACATCCCGGTGGCCGCGTACGTCACTCCTCCCCTGACCACGGTGCGGCAACCCTTCGACGCCATGGCGCAGGAAGGACTCAAGCGTCTGGTGCACGCCATCGAGAACCCGGACGCCGACCCCCTGCCGGCGAGCCCCCCTCCGGTCGACCTCATCATCCGCGCCTCCACGGCGCCCCCGAAGGGAGGTTCCTCCACCCGCGTCTGACCCGCTCCGGTCAGCCCAACTCCGGTAAGCCACAGGGGCTTACAGCTGAGGCAGGAGGGCCGAGCAGACAGTGGTATGTGACATACCACTGTCTGATCCACGGACCTGCCTCACCACCCGCACCCCCCGGCCGCGACCCGCTGTGTCGTGAGCCCGTATCCACACGAACGCGACCCGACCGCGTCCGTCTCTTCCCACACCCTCGTACGCCCTCGCCAGGCGTGCCCTCCTCTCTGTCTTCGGCGGGAGTTCACCATGCCCAGAAACGCCTCCTCCATGAGCCGTCGCCTGTTTCTCACCACCACGGGAGCCCTCTCCCTCGGTGCCGCACTCACCGCGTGCGGTGGCGGCGACTCCGGCGGCTCGTCCGGGTCGGCCAAGCCGGTCGGCCAGGCCGACATCGACAAGGCGATGAAGACGCCGACCCAACTGACGTTCTGGACCTGGGTCCCGAACATCGCCAAGGAGATCGCCCTCTTCGAGAAGAAGTACCCGGCCATCAAGGTCAAGGTCGTCAACGCGGGCCAGGGGACGCCCCAGTACACGAAGTTGCGTACGGCGCTCAAGGCGGGCACCGGCGCCCCGGACATGGTGCAGCTGGAGTACCAGGCCATCCCGACCTTCACGATCACCGACAGCCTGCTGGATCTGCGGCCGTACGGCGCCGACGCGCTCAAGAGCCGTTTCGTGGACTGGACCTGGGGCCAGATCAGCGGCACGAAGGGCGAGGTCTGGGCGATCCCGCAGGACACCGGCCCGATGGGCATGCTGTACCGCAAGGACATCTTCGACAAGCACGGCATCCAGGTCCCGAAGACCTGGGACGAGTTCGCCGCGGCGGCCCGCAAGCTCCACAAGGCCGACCCCGGCGTCTACCTCACCAACCTCGCGGCGAACCAACCCGCCGCCTGGCACGGCCTGTTGTGGCAGGCCGGCGCGAAGCCGTACGTCACCTCCGGCAGGAGCGACATCGCCATCAGCGTCGACGACGCGGTGTCGAAGAAGCTCGGCGACTACTGGGGCGGCCTCGCGAAGGAGGGCGTCATCAGCACCGACCCCGACTTCACCGACGCCTGGTACACCGGCTTCAACAAGGGCAAGTACGCCACCTGGCTGACCGCGGCCTGGGGCCCCGTCTTCCTCTCCGGCTCCGCCAAGGCCACCGCCGGCAAGTGGCGGGCGGCCCCGCTGCCGCAGTGGGACCCGGCCAGGCCCAGCTCGGGCAACTGGGGCGGCTCGACCACCGCGGTTCTGCGTTCCACCAAGAACCCCATCGCCGCGGCGGTGTTCGCGCAGTTCCTCAACAGCGACCCGGCGAGCGCGAAGATGTTCGCCACCGAGCAGTTCTTCTTCCCTGCCACCAAGGCCCTGCTGACGGACGCCGAGTTCACCGGTGACGCCCCGGCCTTCTACGGCGGACAGAAGGTCAACCAGCTCTTCGCCGAGATCGGTGACACCGTCAACTCCACTTTCCAGTGGCCCCCGTTCCTCGACCAGGCGGCCACCGACTGGACGGAGACGGTCGGCAAGTCCCTCGCCGACCGGTCCGACACGACCGCCGCCCTCGGCAGCTGGCAGTCACGGCTGACGACGTACGCCAAGGCCCAGGGCTTCACCGTCAAGGGGGGCTGAGATGGCCGCCGTACGCCGGCACCGGTCGGCGGGACCGCTGTTCGTCGCCCCCTTCCTGGTGCTGTTCCTGCTGCTCTTCCTCGCCCCGCTCGGCTACGCCGCCTATCTCAGCCTCTTCCAGGAACGTCTGATCGGCGGCACCGTCTTCGTCGGGCTCGACAACTACGTCCAGGCCCTCGGGGACTCCCAACTCCTGCACGGCGTCGGCCGCGTGGCCCTGTTCTTCGTCATCCAGGTCCCCGTGATGCTGCTGCTGGCGCTTCTGTTCGCCCTCGCGCTCGACAGCGGGCTGCTGCGGCTGGCCCGGGTGATCCGCCTCGGCATCTTCGTCCCGTACGCCGTGCCCAGCGTGGTCGCCGCCCTCATGTGGGGCTACCTCTATGGCCCGGACTTCGGCCCGTTCGCCCAGCTGAGCCGGAAGCTGGACCTGCCGGTCCCGCACTTCCTCAGCGACGGCTGGATGCTCGGCAGCCTGGCCAACATCGTGACCTGGGAGTTCGTCGGCTACAACATGATCATCCTGTACGCCGCCCTGCGCACGATCCCCCACGAGCTGTACGAGGCGGCCGCGATGGACGGCGCGGGTGCCTGGCGGATCGCCTGGTCCGTCAAACTGCCCGCGCTCCGCCCGGCGTTGATGCTGACCCTGCTGTTCTCCGTGATCGGCAGCTTCCAGCTCTTCAACGAACCGAACCTGCTGATGAAGATCGCCCCGGACGTCATCAGCAGCTCCTACACCGCCAATCTGTACGCCTACTCCCTCGCCTTCACCGGCAACCAGGTCAACTACGCCGCCACGGTGTCCTTCCTCCTCGGCCTCCTCATCGTGATCGTCTCCTACGGCGTCCTGCTGACCGCCAACCGCAGGAGGACGCCATGACGACCACAGCGCCCGAGACGGTCGCCACAACGGCCGCGGTGCCGGCCCGCACGACTCCCGCCCGCGGGCCCAGGGCCCGCCGCAGCACCCCGCTCACCATCGCCATGCTGGCCGCCCTGGCCTACTTCCTCCTCCCCCTGTTCTGGCTGCTGATCGCCTCGACGAAGAGCGCCCAGGACCTGTTCGACAGCTTCGGCCTGTGGTTCTCGCACACCCCACGGCTGCTGACGAACATCAAGGAGACCTTCACCCAGGACAACGGCGTCTTCGCGCGCTGGCTGCTCAACACGGTGGTGTACGCCGTCGTCAGCGCGGTCGGTGCCGCGCTGCTCGCGGCCGCCGGCGGGTACGGGTTCGCCAAGTTCCGCTTCCGCGGCGACCGGATCGCCTTCAACCTGGTCCTCGGCGCGGTCATGGTGCCGACCACGGCGCTGGCGATCCCGACCTACCTGCTGTTCGCGAAGGCCGGCCTGGTCAACACCCCGTGGGCCGTCATCCTGCCTTCCCTCGTCAACCCGTTCGGCCTGTACCTGATGCGGATCTACGCGGCCGACGCCATCCCGGACAGCCTCCTCGAGGCCGCCCGGATCGACGGCGCGGGCGAGGCGAAGATCTTCTTCCGGATCGCGCTGCGACTGCTGGCGCCGGGTCTGGTGACGGTCCTGCTGTTCACGCTGGTGGCGACCTGGAACAACTACTTCCTGCCGCTGATCATGCTCAACGACACCAGCCTCTATCCGATCACGGTCGGCCTCTCCTCCTGGGCCGCGCAGGCCCAGAACGGCGGGGCCGGCGCCAGCAGCGACATGATCGCGCTCGTCGTCACCGGCTCGCTGATCTCGATCGTCCCCCTCGTCGCGGCCTTCCTCCTGCTCCAGCGGTACTGGCAGAGCGGCCTGGCCACCGGCGGCGTCAAACAGTAGCCCGACTCCCCCCATTCTTCGGAGGTTTCCTTCATGGCGGCTCTGCCTGCCCGCGTCCTGTTCGGTGCCGCGTACTACCACGAGTACCAGCCGCACGAACGGCCCGACGAACGACTCAAGACCGACCTGGACCTCATGGCCGACGCCCGCTTCAGCGTCATCCGGGTCGGTGAGTCGGTGTGGTCGACATGGGAGCCGGAGAACGGTCGCTTCGCACTCGACTGGCTGCAACCGGTGTTGGACGGCGCCCATGAGCGGGGCATCTCGGTGGTCCTCGGGACGCCGACGTACGCGGTGCCACCGTGGCTCGCCCGCCAGTACCCCGAGATCACCGGCGAGCGACGCACCGGCGAGCGCATCGGCTGGGGCGCCCGGCAGGAGGTCGACTTCACCCACCCGGCGTTCCGCTTCCACGCCGAGCGGGTCATCCGCAAGGTCGTCGCCCGCTACGCGGACCACCCCGCGGTCATCGGCTTCCAGGTCGACAACGAGCCCGGCCTGGAGCTCTTCCACAATCACGGCGTCTTCCAGCGCTTCGTGGACCATCTCCGCGAGAAGTACGGCGACGTCGAGACCCTCAACAAGGAGTGGGGCCTGGTCTATTGGTCTCACCGACTCTCCACCTGGGCCGACCTGTGGACCCCGGACGGCAACGCGCAACCTCAGTACGACGTCGCCTGGCGGGAGTTCCAGGCCCGCCAGGTCACCGAGTTCATCGGCTGGCAGGCCGACATCGTGCGCGAGTACGCCCGCCCCGACCAGGCCGTCACCACCTGCATCTCCTACACCCGCGCCGGGGTCGAGGACGACGAACTGACCGACCGCCTCGACATCGCCTCGGGCAACCCGTACTACGAGATGCAGGACGGTCTGCTGGTGCCCGACCCCACGCCCGACGGCCATGAGCAGACCTGGAAGACCACGGGCGTGTGGTCGCTGTACCAGACCGCCGACTGGATGTTCTCCTCCCGCCAGGAACCCTTCCTGGTCACCGAGACCAACGCGGGCTCCATCGGCGAACCGTGGCACAACCGCCCCGCCTACGACGGCCAGTGGCGTCAGGCCGCCTGGGCGCTCGTCGCACGCGGCGCCCGCATGATCGAGTACTGGCACTGGCACACCCTGCACTTCGGCGCCGAGACCTACTGGGGCGGCGTCCTCCCGCACACCGGCCGCCCGGGGCGGACGTATGCCGAACTCGCCCGTCTGGGAGCCGAGTTCGAGACGGCGGGCCCGCTCGTCGCCGGGCTCGAACCGGACGCCGACATCACGCTGGTGTACTCCACGCCGAGCAAGTGGCTCATGCAGAAGTATCCGCCGCTGGCCAAGCCGGACGGCAGCCCCGATCCGACCGCCTACCATCGCATCCTCGACCCCTTCTACCGCGGCGCCTTCGACGCGCGCCGCCAGGTCCGCATCGTCCACGCCCGCCAACTGCACGACCCGCGCGGGGAGCGGGACGGACTCTCGCCCAAGGAGGCCGTCACCCGGCACCCGGTCCTCGTCGTCCCGGCGTTCTACGTCGCCGCCGACTCCACGCTCGACTGGCTGGGCGCGTACGCCGAGGCGGGCGGCCACCTGGTCCTGGGCCCGCGCACCGGCTACGCCGACCACGAGGCACGGGCCCGCACCGAACCGGCGCCGGGACGTCTGGCCGAGGCCGCCGGTGTGACCTACGACGAATTCAGCAACCTCCTCGAGGACATCCCCGTGCGTGCCGCGCCCGACGGCCCGCTGACGCTCCCGGAGCACGCCACCGCCACACGCTGGGCCGACGGTCTGACCGTCTCCGACGCCGAGGTGCTGGTCACGTACGACCACCCGCACTTCGGCCGCTGGCCGGCGGTCACCACCCGCTGCCACGGCGAGGGCCGGATCACCTACGTCGGCACCGTGCCCGGCCGCGATCTCGCCCAGGCGCTGGCCGCCTGGCTGGCGCCGCGGGCGCGCACCCCGTGGCCGGACCTGCCGGCGTCCGTCACGACGACGTCCGGCACCTCTCCCGACGGCCGCCGTGTCCACGTCGTCCACAACTGGAGCTGGGAGCCGAGGAGTTTGCGGGTCCCGCTGGACCTCACCGACGCACTGAACAGCAGTCGTATCCCCGCAGGCGGCGCGCTGGAGCTCGGCGCGTGGGACGTGCGGGTCCTCATCAGCCAGAAGGAGACCCGGAGTTGAGAAGAAGTCGGAGCAAGGCGCTCGGAACGTTCGTCGCGGCGACCGCGCTGGTGATGGTGCCCCTGGCCGGTGCGCAGGCGTACAACCCGACGGGCGGCGTCCTCTACCAGCTCGGCAACGAACCGTGCCTCAAGGGGCGGGGCAACTGCGCGATCTATCCCAAGTCGGCGCAGCTGCCGGGCGGACGGCTGGTCGCGGCGTTCGAGAAGTCCACCGTCGTACCGTCGAGCGGCAGCGCCGACGGACAGACGCTCCCCGTCTACAAGAGCGACGACAACGGCACCTCGTGGCAGGCGCTCTCGGAGGTCAAGGCTCCCGCGTACCTCTCCGACGACCCCACGTACGCGAAGTACACCAGCAATTGGACCAACCCGTATCTCTACGTCCTTCCCCAGGACGTCGGGAACCTCAAGGCGGGCACCCTGCTCCTGGCCAGTGTCGTCTCCGGCGACGACTCCTACTACCAGGAGCACAAGGCGGCCGACCCGAACTGGACGCCGTCCAACGACGGCGACCGCAAGAACCTGGCGATCGCGCTGTACACCAGCAGCGACCGGGGCGCCACGTGGAAGGTCGTCAACGTCGTCGCGACCGGCGGCCGGCAGGGAGGCAGCGCGGGGGCGATCGGCCAGAACGTCGCCACCGCGAACACCTACAAGCAGGTGGATCCCCTCTGGGAGCCGTACCTGATGGTCTATCAGGGCAAGCTCGTCTGCTACTACTCCGACGAGAACGACTACACCGGCTTCGACCCGGCCACGGGTGTGCCCACCCCGGACCCCGCGAACGACACCGCCACGGACTCGCACGGCCAGATCCTGGCGCACCGGACCTGGGACGGCCGCAGTGCGCGGTGGAGCGGTCCGGTCGTCGATGTCGCGGGCCTGAACCAGGACATGGGCGGCGGCAAGACGGAGATCGGCGGCGGTCGGCCGGGCATGACGAACGTCGTGCCGACGACGGACGGCAAGTGGCTTCTGACGTACGAGTATTGGGGCGGCGGGGTCAACACCCGCTATGCCGTCGCCGACAACCCGCTGAAATTCTACGCCGGTTCGACGGGCAATCCCGTCACCTCTCTTCCGGTGACCGCCGGTTCACATCCCCTCGCGGTGAACGGCAGCCCGGTCCTCATCCGCCTCCCGGACGGGCGTCTCGTCTACAACGCGGCCGGCAGCGGCAACGTCTGGGTCAACGCGAGCGGGCGCAGCGACGGCACATGGACGGAGTACCAGACGACCTCGCCGGCCGGTTACAGCCGCAGTCTGCAGTACGTCCAGGGCACCGGCCGTATCTCGATCCTCAACAACCAGGGCACGTCGACGATCGCCTACGCGGAGGTCGACCTCGGCCGATCGGCGGGCGCCTCCTACCAGTTGGTGAACCGCAAGACCGGCCAGGTGATCGGCACGGGCGGAAAGACCAACGACGCGAACATCGGCAACGGCGATGTGCCCGATGTCGTCCTCGAAGACGCCGGCTCGGCGGCGAACAGGGACACCCAGTACTGGCATGTGGTGACCGAACCGCAGGGCGGCACCACGCTGTTGAACAGGTCCGGGGGCCGCGCGGCGGCGATCTGGACGGGGAACGCGACCGTGGGGCAGCGGATCGGTCAGTGGGTCGACAACAGCCCCACCGGCAGCTGGAACCTGATCAGGACCACCGACGGCTACTACCGGCTCCAGGCGGTCAGGAACACGAGCCTGTACCTGACCGGTGCTTCCGCCGGGGCCGCGCTGACCTTGCAGAACGCGGCCTTGGACGGCTCGCAGGAGTGGCGGCTGGTGCCGGCCCCCGCAGGGGCCGGCAGGGCGCGCGTTCAGCCGTAGAGCGCTATTCTCGGCTGGACCGTGCCCGCCGCGGACGCGTTGGTCACGGTCAGCCGGAACCGCTCGGTGAGCGTCTCACCGGGGTGCAGGGTGCGCTGGGCGGTCGACAGGTCGGTGAACAACGTGCCGGTCTGGCTTCCGAGTCGTACGGCCGTCCAGCAGCCGTCCGCCTTCTGTCGTTCGAGCTCGACGTCCGAGGGGCTCAGGAATGGTCCCGCGTCCGGCGACTCCACCAGGATCTGCGGGGCGACGACCTGGTCCGCCGCCGAGTCGTTGTGGTAGGTGACCGTGAAGGTGTGCGGCTTCGCGGCGGCCGGCAGGGGGCTCGCGGTCAGGTCGACGAAGTCGACGGGAGCCGCGCTCGCGGCCGTCGACGTCGCCGCGGTGACCGGTGCCGTGCTTGCCAGCGCGGGGCCGGCGCCGGCCATTCCGGCGAGGGTCGCGGTCAGCACCAGGGCTGCCGCGGTCGCGAGACGCTTGTTCGTGAGGGGCACGTGCTGGATCCTCCATGTGCGAGGGTGGGGGGTTACTCCGCGATCATGGTAAGTGCCCTCGTCGTGGCACGGATCAACCGAATGGACGAGCCGGCCGTGGCGGCCGTCGTCCGTGCGGCCTGGAGAGCGCGCCTTCAGCGGTCCCGCAGCCGTACGAGGTGGTAGAACACCGGCATCGCGGTCGTGTGGTTCTCCCGCAGGGTGGGCTGGAGGAAGCGGTAGAAGCTCGGCTTGCTGAACTGGCGCAGGGCGGCGGTGGGGAGGCCCATGTCCCAGCGGGCGTGGCCGATGTGCGTGTAGTGCGAGGCCGTGGCGTCGAGGGGCTCCAGCAGCAGGGCGTTGTCCAGGCCGGTCTCGACGGCGTACCAACCCGCGAGGTGCTCCCAGAGCTCGGCGACGCGCTGTGGGTTCTCGCCGAGGAAGTAGTGGAAGAGGAACAGTCCCTGGTGGGTGCGGTCGACGTCGGCCACGCACTTGCCGCAGCGGGCCGTCAGCTCGTGGAGGTCGCTGCAGTGGTGTTCGAGACGTCGGCGCAGGTTGCGGTAGGCGACGGTGTCCTGCACGGCCGGGATGTCCTGCGGTGACCTGGTCTCCACCAGCACCGCCACGTCGTAGGGGGCGCGGTGCGGGCTGCCCGGCGGGTCCCAGCCGATGGCATGCGCGACGGCGGCGGCCCGGAACACGCTCGCCCGTTTCACCTCGGCGAGACTCGCCAGGTCCTCGGTCTCGGCGCGCAGCATGTCGAGCAGCAGCGCCTTGTCACGGCCGTGGCCGGGCCGGCCGAGGCCCCCGGTGGGCGGCCGGACCGTGGCGGCGAGGTGGAGGTAGCCGGACGGCGGCGGCTCGGTGAGCGGGGCCGGGTGGAACTTGGGGCGGGGATGGACGAGGGTGACGCTCATGGGGTCTCCCGCGGGTGCGGTGTATTCCCTGGCCTGCCTGGCACCTACCCAGGGAGGCGCACCTCACGCAGATGGGCCGCGGTGCGTGCCGGTAACGTCACCGCTCGGCAGACCTGGCCCTCGACCCGAGTGGATGGTGCGCACCGTGCTGGACCCCGACCGCCCCCGCAGGCTCGCCGCCGCCCTGACGGAGTTCGCCGACGACACGGCGCTCACCTCCTCCCCCGACGTTCTGGCGCTGTTCCACCAGGTGGCCGCCACCGTCCCGGCATACGGCGCCTTCCTCGCCGAGCACGGCATCGATCCGGACGGTGTGCGCACCCTGGAGGCGTTCCGTGAGCTGCCGCTGACCGACAAGGCGTCGTACCACCACCGCTACCCGCTGGCCGACCGCTGCCGCGACGGCCGCCCGGCGGACCTGGACATCGTGGCCGTCTCCTCCGGGTCGAGCGGCCGGCCCACCCTGTGGCCCCGGTCCGTCGTCGACGAGCTGCACATCGCCCGCCGCTTCGAGCAGATCTTCGCCGACGCCTTCCGGGCCGCCGGGCGCTCCACACTGGCCGTGGTCTGCTTCCCGCTGGGCACCTGGGTCGGCGGCCTGTTCACCACCAACTGCGTACGTCTGCTGTCGGCCAAGGGCTACCCGGTCACGGTCGTCGCACCGGGCAACAAGCCCGAGGAGATCCTGCGCGTCCTGCCCGAACTCGCCCCCGGCTTCGACCAGACGGTCCTGCTCGGCTACCCGCCGTTCCTCAAGGACGTCATCGACACGGGTACCGCGGCCGGCCTCGACTGGAGTCGGTACGCCGTCAAACTCGTCTTCGCCGGCGAGGTGTTCAGCGAGGAGTGGCGGGACATCGTCGGCAAGCGGGCCGGGTTGACCGACCCCGTCCACGACACCGCGTCGCTGTACGGCACGGCCGACGCGGGTGTCCTGGGCAACGAGACCCCGCTCAGCATCACCGTACGGCGCTTCTTCGCCGCCCGTCCCGACGCGGCCCGGGAGGTCTTCGGCGACGCGCGGCTGCCCACCCTCGTCCAGTACGACCCCGGCAGCCGCTGGTTCGAGGAGCACGAGGGCACCCTGCTGTTCACCGGCGACAGCGGCGTACCGCTGATCCGGTACCACATCGCCGACGAGGGTGGAGTGATCCCCTACGACGAGATGCTCCGCATCTGCGCGGACCACGGCTTCGACCCCGTGGCCTCGGCGGGCACCGACTCCCGCGGTCTGCCCTTCGTGTACGTCTTCGGCCGGTCGCTGTTCACCGTGTCGTTCTTCGGCGCCAACATCTACCCGGAGAACGTCACCGTCGGCCTCGAACAGCCCGGCATCCACGACTGGGTCACCGGCCGTTTCGTCCTGGAGGTGGTGGAGGACGAGGCCCACGACCGGCAGTTGCGCATCACCGTCGAGCGGGCCCCCGGAAAGGACGGCGACCCGGCCGAGCCCGCCCGTTCCATCCGCGCCCAACTCCTGCGTCTCAACAGCGAGTTCGCCAACTACGTGCCTGCGGACCGGCAGCTCCCGCACATCGAACTGCGCGACTTCGGCGACCCCGAGTACTTCCCCCAGGGGGTCAAGCACCGCTACACCCGCGGCTGAGCTCACTCGTCGATGCCGATGGGGCGACGCTCAACGGCCTGCCGCTCGGGCCAACGCCGCCTCGGCCTGAACGGCCAACGCCTCGACCAGTTCCTCCGCCGGCGGCAGATCGGTGACCAGATCGACACCCTCGCCCGCCCACACGGGCAGCGGCGGTACGGCGCCTCGCGCCACGTCGGCCCGGTAGGCCTGCTGTGCTTCCGGGCTCGCGGCGAGTTCGGCTTCCCGGTCGCGCCAGCGGTCGAGGTAGGGGTGGCCGAGGGTACGGGCCGTGTACCGCGACGACCACCGGGACCCTCGGGCGATGTCGAGGACGCGGTTGCGTTCGGTGTCCTGGCCTCGGCCCGCCACGATCGCCCTGACGATCGAAGGGTCGGCCAGGGACTCGGCCGTGGCCTGGAAGCGCGTACCGACGAGCGCTCCGGCGGCGCCCAGGGCCAGCGCCGCCGCCACCCCGCGCCCGTCGGCGATCCCGCCCGCCGCCAGCACCGGCACCGTCCCGGCCAGATCCACCACGACCGGCACGAAGGGCAGCGTGGACATGCCGTGCCGCGCCCCGTGCCCGCCGCTCTCCGTCCCCTGCGCCACGACGACGTCGGCGCCCAGGTCCAGCGCCTGCCGGGCCTCCTCGACCCCGGTGACCTGGAGGAGCAGCGCCGCGCCGCCCGCACGGATGCGCTCGGCGAACGGGATCGGATCCCCGAACGAGAGCATCACCGCGGTGGGGCCGTACGACAGCGCGTGCTCGACCACACCGGCATCGGCCTGCCAGGTCAGGAACCCCACCCCCCAGGGCCTCCCGCACTCGGCCACGATCGGCAGCTCCCGGTCCAGCCACTCCCGGTCCCCGCCACCCACCAGCCCGAACCCTCCGCCGCGGGACACGGCCGCCGCCAGCGCACCGCCGGCCGAACCGCCCATCGGTGCCGACGCGATCGGATGCCGTACCCCGAACTTCCGTGTGAACTCCGTGGACAACGCCATGACTGCCATCATCTCCCGATCAGAGCAGGGAAGTTGGGCCGTTCTTCCGCCAACGTCGTCACGTCCTCGGAAATTGCCTGCGATCTTCGGTCCCACCCGTCATACGCTTGCCTCCGCTGTCTGCCGAGGGAGGACGCATGGGGATCCGGAGCCTGACCCGCACCGAAGCCGAGCGACGGGCCGCGCTGTTGGCGGTCGAGCGGTACGACGTGGACATCGACCTCACCGACCTGCCCGGCGGGCCGGAGGTCCGCTGTGTCTCCACGGTGACCTTCACCTGTCGTGAGCCGGGCGCGGAGACCTTCGTGGACTGCGCGGCACAGGTACGGAGCGCCGCCCTGAACGGCACCGCGCTCACCCCCTCCGACGACGGCCGTATCCCCCTGCCCGCCCTCGCCGGGCACAACGTGCTGCGGGTGGAGAGCGTCCAGGCCGACACGGCCGCCGGTCAGGGCGTGCACAAGGCGGTCGACCCCGCGGACGGCGAGGTCTACGTGTGGATGAGCTTCGAGCCGGACGAGGCGCGGTACGTGTGGGCCTGCTTCGACCAGCCCGACCTCAAGGCGCCGCACGCGTTCACGGTCACGGCCCCGGCCGCCTGGACCGTCCTCAGCAATTCCGGCGAGGCGCGCGTGGAGGAGCTGGGCCCGGCCCGCCGCTGGACCTTTCCGGACACCCCGCCGCTGTCCGTGTACAACACCGTCGTCAACGCGGGCCCCTTCCACGAGATCCGACGCGTGTCCGACGGCCACGACCTGGGCCTGTACGCCCGCCGCTCGCTCGCCGAGATCCTCGACCGCGACGCCGAGGAGATCCTCACCCTGACCCGGCAGGGCCTCGCCTTCTACGCCGAGGCCTTCGCCATGCCGTTCCCGCAGCGGAAGTACGACCAGGTGTTCGTGCCCGAGTTCGGCGGGGCGATGGAGAACTACGGCTGTGTGACCTGGTCGGACGCGTTCCTGCGGCGGGCCGAACCGACGCCCGCCGAGCGCGAGTTCCTCGCCGTGGTCCTGCTGCACGAGATGGCGCACATGTGGTTCGGCAACATCGTCACCATGCGCTGGTGGGACGACCTCTGGCTGAACGAGGCGTTCGCGGAGTTCGCCTGCCACTGGGCGGCCGAGGGCGCCACCCGGCACAGGGACGCCTGGGCGAGCCATCTGGTGGTCGGCAAGATCCGCGCGTATCTGTCCGACCAGGGCCCCGCCTCCCACCCGATCCACCAGCCCATCCACGACGTCGCCCAGGCCGCGTCGATCTTCGACAACATCACCTACCCCAAGGGCGCCTCCGTCCTCCATCAGCTCATGACGTACGTGGGCGAGGACCGCTTCCGCACCGGCATGGCCGCCTACTTCGCCCGCCACGCATGGGGCACCACCACGCTCCAGGACCTGATCGACGCCCTCGCCGAGGCCAGTGGCCGCGACCTGACCGCCTGGCGCGGCGCCTGGCTGGAGACGGCGGGCACCGACCGCTTCTCACTGGAACGAGAGGGCGGGTCCGTCACGCTGGTCACGACCGGCGCCCCGCGACCGCAGGTGCTGGCGGTGGGTGCGTACGAGGCCAAGGGCGAGTCCCTCGAGCGCAGCGCGCTGGTACGGGTGGAGGTGTCGCGGGCACGTACCCCGATCACCGGCCTGCCCTCCACCGCGGACGTCCTCCTGGTCAACGACGAGGACCTCACCTTCGCCACGACCCGCCCGGACGCCACCACCCGGGACACCCTCTTCCGTACGGCGGCGCGGCTGCCCACGGCCATCTCCCGGGGCGTGGCCGCGGTCACCGTCTGGGACATGCTGACGACCGGCGATGCCACGGCGGCCGAGGCCGGGCGGTGCATCACGGCGGTCCTCGCGGCCGAGACGTCCGACAGCGTGATCGAGCCCTATCTCACCCTCGCCGCGAACATCGCCGAATTGTGGGCACCGCCCGCCGAACGCGCCGACCTGACAGGGGAGTTGGCGGCGGTGTGCCGACGTCTCGCCGCCGACCCGGGCCGCCGCCAGGTCGCGCTGCGCGGTCTGGCCCGTACCGCAGGTGATGCGGACGACCTGTCCTGGCTGCGCGAACAGGCGGGCGACGACGTGGACCTGCGCTGGCGTGCACTGGTCCGCGAGGCGGAACTGGGCACGGACGTGTCCGACCGGACCGCCCTCCTCCTCGAACGCGATCCGGACCCCGACGCCTGGATCCGCGCCCTCACCGTCCGGGCCGCCCTCCCCGACGCCACCGCGAAGGCGGAGGTCTGGCAGAAACTGGCCGTGGACCGCGAGGTCCCCATCAGCGCGGTCGCCCAGGTGGCGACAGCCTTCTGGCGCCCCTCCCAGGACGCTCTGCTCGCCCCCTACGCCGAGCGGTACCTGGCCTCGATCCCCCAGCTCCACCAGGGCGGAATGATCCAGGCGATGGGTTACACGACCCACCTCTTCCCACCGCACGCCATCGACCCCACGTACATCGAGAAGGCCCAGCAGGCGGCCAAGGAGGCACCCCCGGTGGTCCGCAACTCCCTCCTGGAACGCTCGGACACGATCAGCCGAATGCTGCGTACCCGCACCAGGTCGGCCTGATTTCGCCCCCCGGCCCGGGGTCGAACACCCTTATCCGGTACGGGATTTCGACATGCCGTCCGCCCGCTCCCCTATGCTGGGGCGCCACGTACGCCGCACGCGTCACGGGGAGCACAGTGGCCGTACGGGGCGAGTACCGCAGGCCGGGAGGACGTTGTGGCAGCACTGGAGCCGGACGACCCGCGCTCCGTCGGGGACTACCGGCTGCTGAGCCGACTGGGCGCGGGCGGTATGGGGCGGGTCTTCCTGGGGCGGTCCCCGGGCGGGCGGCTCGTCGCGGTCAAGGTGGTGCACGCCGAGCTGGTCCGCCGGCCGGAGTTCCGCTCCCGCTTCCGCCGCGAGGTCCAGGCGGCCCGCCTGGTCAGCGGCGCCTTCACCGCCCCGGTGATCGACGCCGACCCGGACGCTCCCCGCCCGTGGCTGGTCACCAGCTACATCGCCGGACCCTCGCTGGAGCAGGTCGTCGCCGAGCGCGGCCCGTTACCCACGGCGGCGGTGCTGTCTCTCGCGGCCGGGTTGGCCGAGGCCCTGGTGTCGATCCACGCCGTCCGCCTCGTCCACCGCGACCTCAAGCCCTCGAACGTGCTGCTCGCCGAGGACGGTCCGAGGGTCATCGACTTCGGGATCGTACGGACCGTGGAGGCCGACTCCCTCACCGGCACCGGGCAGTTGGCCGGGTCGCCGGGGTTCATGTCACCCGAGCAGGTCGGCGGCGGCGAGATCACTCCGGCCAGTGACGTCTTCTGCCTGGGAGCGGTGCTGGCCTTCGCGGCCATCGGCGGCAACCCCTTCGGCGACGGACCGACCCCGGCTCTGCTGTACCGGGTCGTGCACAACGAGCCGGACGTCACCGCCGTCACCGACCCCGCGCTCCGGTCGCTGATCAGCGCCTGCCTCGCCAAGACCCCCGCCGCCCGCCCCACACCCCGCGGCATCCTCGCCCGGACGGGCCCCGCGGGTGCGGCGGGTCTGGCGTCCGTCCTGGCGCCATACGCCGGCCAGGGTGCACCGTGGGACGGCCCCGCGTCGGCGGCTCCCCCGGCCGACCACGTGTTTGCCGACCCGTCCGGCCACCGTACGGCCGCCCCCGCATCCGCCCAGTCCCCGGGTGCCTTCGCGGACGCCCCCGGCCACGGCGCCGTACCGCCCATCGGGCCGCCGCACACCCTCGCGGCCACCCATGTCCGGCCGACACCCCCGCCCACGCACCTCTACCCGCCGCATCCGACGTCGCAAGGGCACACCACCCCGCCGTCTCCTGCCGCCGAGCCCGGCGCAGGCAGTGGCCGTACCCGTCGTGTCTTCCTTCTCTCCGGCGCCGCCGCCGTCACCGCGCTCGGAGCCGGTACGGCCGTATGGTTCAGCCGCTCGTCGGGCGAGGAACACACCGGCCCGGCGGGCGCGGTGGCCGAAGGCGGTGCCCCTCCCCCGGCCGCCGCCCGCCCGTCGCCGATCGGCGTCTGGCCCCTCGACGAGGCCTCGGGCACGACGGCCAGGAACATCGTCGGCGGCGGCACCGGCACCGCGACCGGTGTGCGGTGGCGGGCCGGAGCGGACGGTGCCGCCGAGTTCGACGGGAAGAGCAGCGCGATCGTCACCGACGGTCCGGTGCTGCGAACCGGCGCAGGGCGCAGCTTCACCGTCTCGGCCTGGGTGAACCTGCCCGCCGAGCCCGGTTTCTTCGCCACCGCCGTCAGCCAGGACGGCACCGTGGCCAGCGGCTTCTACCTCCAGTACTCCAGCGAGGAGAAGCGCTGGGCCTTCGCCCGCCCCGACCTGCGGGCCGTCGGCCACACCGTCCCCGCCGTGAACACCTGGACCCATCTGGTGGGCGTCTGCGACGGCTCCGCCCGCAGACTGCGGCTGTTCGTGAACGGGGTCCAGGAAGCGGCGATCGACGACACCAGGCCGACCCCGTCCACGGGCCCCTTCGTGATCGGCCGCGCTCGGTACAACGGCCGGCCCAGCGACTACTTCCCTGGCGCCATCAAGGACGTCCGCGTCTTCGACCGGGCCCTGACCGCCGCCCGCGTCAAGAGTCTCGGCTGAGCGAGGGGACGGGTGCCGGCGTGCGCACCATGAACACGTCGACGGGGTCCTCGGCCTCCAGCGTGAACCCGTGCCGCTCGTACAGCCGTCGGGCCGGGCTGCCCTGCAGCACGTTCAGCCGGACGGGGACGCCGTCGCGGTCGCACCGCTCCAGCAATTCGCGCAGTACACCCGATCCGACGCCGAGGCCGTGCAGGTGCGGGGCGAGGAGGAAGTGCTCCAGCCAGTGAGCGTCCTCGGCGGGGCGCAGCGCCACGCAGCCGGCGAGGGCGTCGTCCACCTCGATGATCCAGGTGTGCGCCGGCTCGAACCGGTCCCGCAGCCGCTGCCGCACCCGGTGCTCGTCGTAGCGCCCGAGCCTCTCCAGATCGGGCCGCATCACCACGGCCCGCAGCTCCACCACGGCCTCGACGTCCGACACCGTCGCCGGTCGCATCCCCCACTCCACCATGATCACCAGGCTACCTCTTCCCTTCGACCGCACTCCATCCTGCACACTCACACCATGGACACAGTCGCGTTCGTGGAGATCCTGGACCGGGAAGGCAGGCTGCTGGCCGCGGCCGCCGAGCTGGCGGGCAGTGACGCGAAGGTGCCGACCTGTCCGGACTGGCAGGTGCGGGACCTGCTGCGGCACACCGGGATGGTGCATCGCTGGGCCACCGCCTTCGTCGCCGAGCAGCACACCTCGTACCACCCGGACGGCGGGCTCCCCGACCTCGACGGCGCCGAGCTGCTGACCTGGTTCCGTGAGGGACACCGGCAGCTGGTCGACACCCTCGCCTCCGCCGCGCCCGACGTGCGGTGCTGGCACTTCCTGCCCGCGCCGTCGCCGCTCGCGTTCTGGGCCCGCCGACAGGCGCACGAGACGACCGTGCACCGCATCGACGCGGAGTCGGCGCGGGGCGGTACGCCCGGCGAGATCGCGCCCGCCTTCGCCGAGGACGGCATCGACGAGCTGCTGTCCGGTTTCCACGCCCGCTCCAGGAGCAGGGTCCGCAGCGAGGAGCCGCGGGTGCTGCGGGTGCGGGCGACCGACGCGGACGGCGCGGTGTGGACCGTACGACTGTCTCAGGAACCGCCCGCGGCCGTGCGGGGCGCGAGCGGGGAAGCGGACTGCGAAGTGGCCGGTTCCGCCGCGCAGTTGTACCTGGCTCTCTGGAACCGGCTGCCCTTCCCGAGGGTGACCGGCGACGCCTCGGTCGCCACGCTGTGGCGCGAGAAGTCCGCCGTCACCTGGAGCTGAGCCGCCGTCAGGCGGTCAACATCCTTGTCAGCACCGCGCGTTGCACCGGAAGCACCTCGCCGTACAACGCGCGCCCCTTCCTCGTGAGCGTCACCCGCACCCCCCGCCGGTCCTCGGGACACATGGCGCGCTCCACCAACTCGTCCTTCTCCAGCCGGGCGATCAGCCTCGACAGCGCACTCTGGCTCAGATGGACGCGCTCGGCGATCTCCTGCACACGGTAGGCGCAGGAGTCGCCGGACAGCACGTCCAGCACCTCGAAGTCGCTTGCGCACAGGCCGTGTTGGTGCAGTGCGCGGTCCAGTTCGCACTGGGTGCGGGCATGCAGCGCCAGGATGTCCCGCCATTGGTCCACGAGCGCCCGCTCGGCCTTCTTCGCCACCATCCGCGCACCGTAGCAGAGCCAGCACTTCATTGCACGTGAATTAAATGCATTTGCATTCGATGCATGCGCATGTAGTGTCTGTGGGCATGACCTCTCCGCTCACCACTCCCGCGGCCCCGTCCTCGGAGGTTCGCTGGACTCCCCGGCTGTGGGGCACCCTGCTGGTGCTCTGCGCCGCGATGTTCCTGGACGCGCTCGACGTCTCGATGGTCGGCGTCGCACTGCCGTCCATCGGCTCCGACCTCGGCCTGTCCACCTCGACGCTGCAATGGATCGTCAGCGGCTACATCCTGGGCTACGGCGGCCTGCTGCTCCTCGGCGGCCGCACCGCCGACCTGCTCGGCCGACGCCAGGTCTTCCTGGTCGCCCTCGGCGTCTTCGCGCTCGCCTCGCTGCTCGGCGGCCTCGTCGACTCGGGCCCGCTGCTGATCGCCAGCCGCTTCATCAAGGGCCTGAGCGCGGCCTTCACCGCTCCCGCCGGCCTGTCGATCATCACCACGACCTTCGCCGAGGGCCCCCTGCGCAACCGCGCCCTGTCCATCTACACCACCTGCGCGGCCACCGGCTTCTCCATGGGCCTGGTCCTCTCCGGCCTGCTCACGGAGGCCAGTTGGCGCCTGACCATGCTGCTGCCCGCACCCATCGCCCTGATCGCCCTGCTGGCCGGCCTGAAGCTGCTTCCGCGCAGTCAGCGCGAGAAGGACCACAACGGCTACGACATCCCCGGCGCCGTTCTCGGCACCGCGTCGATGCTGCTGCTGGTCTTCACCGTCGTCCAGGCACCGGAGGCCGGTTGGGCCTCGGCCCGAACTCTGCTGTCCTTCCTCGCCGTTGCCGTCCTGCTGACCGTGTTCGTCGCCGTCGAGCGGCGCTCGCCCGGCCCGCTGGTCCGGCTCGGGGTGCTGCGCTCGGGCAACCAGATCCGCGCCCAGCTCGGCGCGGTGGCGTTCTTCGGCTCGTACGTCGGCTTCCAGTTCCTGACCACGCTCTACATGCAGTCGCTGCTGGGCTGGTCGGCCCTGCACACCGCGCTGGCCTTCCTGCCGGCGGGCGCGCTGGTGGCGGTGTCCTCGACCAGGGTCGGCTCGGTCGTCGACCGGTTCGGCACACAGCGGCTGATCGCGGCCGGCTTCGCGCTGATGGTCGTCGGATACGCGCTGTTCCTGCGCATCAACCTCGATCCCTCGTACGCCGTCGTCATCCTGCCGTCGATGCTGCTGATCGGCGCGGCCTGCGCGCTGGTCTTCCCCTCCCTGAACATCCAGGCCACGAACGGCGTCGACGACCACGAGCAGGGCATGGTCTCCGGGCTGCTCAACACCTCGGTGCAGGTGGGCGGCGCCATCTTCCTGGCCGTCGTGACGGCCGTGGTGACCGCGGGCGCCCCCGAACACGCCACCGCCCAGGCCGTGTTGGACAGCTACCGGCCCGGACTGACGGTGGTGACCGGCGTCGCCGTCGCCGGTCTGCTGATCACCCTCACGGGGCTGCGGGCCCGGCGCCCGCAGGAGTCCGTGGTGGTCGCCAGGTCCACCTCCCTGGAGGCGGAGCGCGTGTCCGTACGGGACTAGCGCGACCAGGGGGACGCCTCCACGCGTGCGCCCGGCGGGGTTGTTGCCTCACCGGGCGCACGTTTGTGACACTCGCGGTATGACGAACCACGGGGGACGGCGCAGTCAGGCCGAGCGGGACGCGATGACCGTCGAGATCGGGTACGCACTCTTCAGTGCGGTGTTCGCGGCGGCGGTGGTGCTGGGGGCGGTGGCGGGACCGGCGTTCGCCTTCGACGTGTCCGACGGTGCGCGCGGCACGCTCATCGGCTCGGGCATCACGCTGGCGATCGTGGTGTTCTTCGCCCGGGTGGTCGGCGTACTCGTCCGGTTCCAGCAGGAGGCGCGGGAGTCTCAGCCCAGCCAGCCCGGCCGGACCAACCCCGACTCGTAGGCCAGGACGACCAGTTGGGCGCGGTCGCGGGCGCCCAGCTTGACCATGGTGCGGCTGACATGGGTCTTCGCGGTGAGCGGACTGACGACCAGGCGCCGGGCGATCTCCTCGTTGGACAGTCCGATGCCGACCAGGGCCATCACCTCCCGTTCCCGCTCGGTGAGTTCGGCGAGGGCGCCTTCGGCCGCGGGTTCCTTGGAGCGGGCGGCGAACTCGGCGATCAGGCGGCGGGTCACGCCCGGGGAGAGCAGGGCGTCGCCCTCGACCACCGCCCTGACGGCGCGCAGGAGTTCGTCCGGCTCGGTGTCCTTGACCAGGAAGCCGGAGGCGCCCGAGCGGATCGCCTCGAAGACGTACTCGTCGAGTTCGAAGGTGGTGAGCATGACCACCTTCACGCCGCCCAGCTGCGCGTCCTCGGTGATGCGGCGGGTGGCGGCCAGTCCGTCCAGCAGGGGCATGCGGATGTCCATCAGGACGACCTCCGGGCGCAGTTCGCGCACCTTGCGCAGCGCCTCCTCGCCGTCGGCGGCCTCGCCGGCCACCTCGATGTCCGGCTGCGCGTCGAGCAGCGCCTTGAATCCCGCCCGAACCAGCGACTGGTCGTCGGCGAGCAGTACGCGGATCACCGGTCGTCCTCCTTGGCCTTGACCTTCAACGGCAGTACGGCGAGCACCCGGAAGCCCCCGTCGTCACGCGGCCCGGCCTCGATCGTGCCACCCAGCGCGGCGGCCCGCTCCCGCATTCCGGCCAGGCCATTGCCGCTGCCGCCCGCGTCGGCGCCGGTCGCGGGCCCGTCGTCGTCGATGCGCAGCCGCAGCGCCCCGGTGTCCTGCTCGACGTGCACGCGCGCGTGACGCGAACCGGAGTGCCGTACGACATTGGTGAGCGCCTCCTGGACGATACGGAACGCGGCGAGGTCCGTGCCGGGCGGGAGCCTGGGCGGCTCCCCCTCCACCTCGACCGTCAGGCCTGCGCCGGCCGCCTGCTGCACCAGCTCCGGCAGCCGGTCCAGGCCGGGTGCGGGCGCGCGCGGCGCGTCTCCCGGTGTGCGGAGCGTGTCGAGCACCTGGCGGACCTCGCCGAGCGCCTCCTTGCTGGCGGCCTTGATGGTGGTGAGGGCGGTGCGGGCCTGCTCGGGGTCGGTGTCGAGGAGGGCGAGGCCGACGCCCGCCTGCACGTTGATCACGGAGATGCTGTGCGCCAGGACGTCGTGCAGCTCGCGGGCGATCCGCAGCCGCTCCTCGTCGGCCCGCCGCCGCGCCGCCTGTGCCCGTTCGGCCCGCTCGCGCGCCCACTGCTCGCGTCGGGTCCGGGCGAGCTCGGCCACCGCCATGATCGCCACCACCCACGCGGCGATCACCGCCTCCTGCGTCCAGGAGGCGGCCGAGTCCCCGGACGGCGGCAGCCATCGGTACAGCCAGTGGGCGACCAGCACATGTCCCGCCCACAGCATCGCCACCGCACCCCAGGCGGCGCGCCGGTGCCCGGTGACCACGGCGCTGAAGCAGGCGACGACGACGGTGAAGAAGACGGGCCCGTACGCGTATCCGGCCCCGAGATAGACCATGGCGGCGGCCGCCGTACCGAACACGACGGCCACCGGATACCGCTTCCGCCACAGCAGCAGCCCGGACCCGACCAGCAGGAGCACGCGCGCGAAGACGTCGAGCGCGGCGCGCTTGCCCTCCTGATGCTGGGCGGCGAAGTTGGAGCCGCCGAGCACGAAGAAGGTGATCAGCACGGTGGAACGCCACGGCCATCCGGCCCCTCGACGCTCCTCGCCGTCCCAGCGGTTCCGCCACGGTGGCCCATGCCACCGCCACCGCGGCGCCCCGCCCTCGCGTACGCCCTGCTGCTCCTCCATGACGGCCACGCTAGACGCCGTAAGCCCTGGTGGGCGTCAGCCGGGCGTGGTGATCACACGTACTCCCCGGGAAGTACGTCGGTTGCGGCCCCTGCCTGCAGAACAGCCGGCGTCGGGGCGCTCGGCTCGATCACGTCGGCGGCCCCTCCGCCTTCCGCCTTCTATGCCTTCTGTGCCCTCTGGTAGAGGTTGACGATGTTGCCGTCGGGGTCGCGCAACCAGACGGATCGGCGGCCCCAGGGCTGGGTGGTCGGGGGCTTGAGGATCTCGGCCCCCTGAGCGAGCAGCCCTGCGTGGCGCTCGTCGACGTCGGTGACCTCGAACTCGAGCGTGAAGTTCCCGCCGGCCGCGACGGTCGTCACTCCCGGCACCATCGCCTCGATCCCCCGCGTCGAGAAGAACGACAGGACCGCGCCCGGGACGGACACCGTGGCGAAGGGGTCGCCGCCCTGGACCTCCGCGTCCAGGACCGTGGCGTAGAAGGCGGCCAGGGCCGGGACGTCGTCGGTGATCAGGCAGGTGCCGGTGAAGTGAGGTCGCGTCATCCCCGCACTCCAGGAGCACGGTCCGACAGTCCGACCCCGCGCGCGATCTGCCCCACCGCATGCCGGAAGAACGCGTCCCGGTCCTCGACGACCCGGTTGAACTGTCCGAACAGCTCGAACCCGATCAGTCCGAACAGCTGGGCCCACGCCGCTACGAGGGCCGCCGCCACGGGTGGGGGGAGGTCGGGGGCGATGTCGGCGGAGAGACGCTCTGCCTCGGGACGCAGTTCGACGGAGAGGGAAGGGACGGTCACGCCGGGGCCCTTGACGGCGTCGCGGACGATGCCGATCAGGACGAGCGCGACGCGGGAGGCGGCGGGGATGGTGGTGTCGGGCGCGACGTAGCCGGGGACCGGGGAGCCGTAGATCAGGGCGTACTCGTGCGGGTGCGCGAGGGCCCAGGCGCGGGCGGCCTCGCAGACCACGGTCCAGCGCTGGACGGGGCCGGCGTCGGCGGCGGCCTTGTGCGCCGCCTCAGCCGCTTCCCCCACGGCGTCGTACGCGTCGATGATGAGCCCGGTGAGCAGGTCGTCCCGGCTGGGGAAGTAGCGGTAGAGCGCGGAGGAGACCATGCCGAGTTCCCGGGCGACGGCCCGCAGGGAGAGCTTGGCGGCGCCCTCGGCCGCGAGCTGTCTGCGCGCCTCGTCCTTGATGGCGGCGGTGACTTCGATCCTGGCTCGGGCGCGGGCGCTGTGGGGGGTGCTCATACGATGCAGTGTGCCATGAAAGCAGAGCAGTGCACACAAACGAGAGCGTCGCACAAAAAAGAGAGCAGTGCTCTTGCTTTGGATCACCGATCCGGTGCAGACTCTTCACAGGCAAGCGAGAGCAGTGCTCACAAAACAGAGCGTCGTTCACGCAAGTCGTCCACTGAACCGACGTACTCAACCCATGGGGGTCATCATGTCCACGCACGTCCAGAAGCCCGGCTGGTTCACCGTCAACGTCTTCAACCGCGCGGTCGCCTGGATGACCCGCCGCGGCCTCAGCGTCTGGGGCTCCCGGGTCCTCGCCGTCCGCGGCCGCAAGAGCGGCGAGTGGCGGACCACCCCGGTGAACCTGCTGGTCGTGGACGGACAGCAGTACCTGCTCGCCCCGCGCGGACACGTCCAGTGGACGCACAACATGCGCGCCGCGGGCGGCGGAGAGCTGCACCTGGGCAAGAGGGTGGAGGCGTTCACCGCCACCGAGGTCGCCGACGACGACAAGGTCCCCCTGCTGCGCGCCTACCTCAAGCGCTGGAAGGCCGAGGTCGGCGTCTTCTTCAACGGGGTCGGCCCCGACTCCCCCGACGCCGACCTGCGCCGGATCGCCCCCGACCACCCGGTCTTCCGCATCGAGGTCGCCAAGTGAGCACGGCTCCCGCCGCCGACCGCCCTCGCACACCCCACCCGGAGGACCCCATGGCCTCGTCCACGCCCTACTACCTCGAGGGCAGTCCGCTCACCGTGCGCTTCAACAAGGTGATCGGGCTGCTGGCCCGGCACGGGCTGAGCCTGATGGGCACGGCGGAGATGTCCGTGCGCGGCCGCAAGAGCGGCACGATGCAGCGCATTCCCGTCAACCAGCACAGCCACCAAGGCGAGCGGTACCTCGTCTCGGCCCGCGGGCACTCCCAGTGGGTGCGCAACATGCGCGTCGCCGGTCGCGGTGAGCTGCGCGTCGGACGCAGGGTCCGGGAGTTCACCGCGGTGGAGCTCCCCGACGCGGAGAAGCTCCCGATCCTGCGGAGCTATCTGGAGAAGTGGGGCTGGGAGGTCAACCAGTACTTCCAGGGCGTGACGGCCAGGTCCTCCGACGAGGAGATCATCGCGGCCGCGCCCGACCACCCGGTCTTCCGGATCACCGTCACGAACTGACCTCGGTGGCCTCCCCGCCCATCGCGCCCACCGGACGCCGGTCGAACGCGGTCAGCGCGCGCTGGGCCATCGGGTGCGTACGGACGATCTCACCGAGGGACGTCGAGCCCTGGGTGATCTCCTTGAACGCGTTCCATGCCGGCCGGAACCCGGTGATCGCCGCGTGGAAGAGACCGGGGCGGCGCTCGAAGACCGTCAGCAGCCGCTTGCCGACGCTCATCTCGACGCCGAGCCCCGCCCTGATCGCGAACGCGTAGTTCAGGGCCTGGCGGCGGGTGTCCACCGCGTCGTGCGCCTCGGCGATCCGCACCGCCCACTCCCCCGCGAGCCGCCCCGAGCGCAACGCGAACGAGATGCCCTCCCGCGTCCACGGCTCCAGCAGCCCGGCCGCGTCCCCGCACACCAGCACCCGCCCGCGCGAGAGCGGCGAGTCATCGGCACGGCAGCGGGTCAAGTGGCCGGAGGAGATGCTCGGTTCGAACCCGGCGAGTCCGAGCCGTCCGATGAACTCCTCCAAGTACCGCTTGGTCGCGGCGCCTTCACCGCGGGCCGAGATCACACCGACCGTGAGTGTGTCCCCCTTCGGGAACACCCAGCCGTAACTCCCGGGCATCGGGCCCCAGTCGATGAGCACCCGTCCCTTCCAGTCCTCGGCGACGGTCTCCGGCACCGGGATCTCCGCCTCCAGGCCGAGGTCGACCTGGTCGAGCTTCACCCCGACATGCGCTCCTATCCGGCTCGCGCTGCCGTCCGCGCCGACCACGGCCCGGGCGAGCAGCGTCTCGCCGCCCTGCAGGACCACGGCGACCGAGCGCCGGTCCGGGACCGCCGAGCCGTGCTGCTCGACCCGCGACACCGTGACGCCCGTACGCAGCTCGGCGCCCGCCTTCTGGGCGTGCTCGACCAGCTGCTGGTCGAACTCGGGCCGGTTGATCAGCCCGAACAGCATCTGCTTGGAGCGACGGGTGCGGGTGAAGCGGCCGTTGCTGGAGAAGGTGATCGCGTGCACCCGGTCGCGGAACGGCAGCTCGAAGCCGGGCGGCAGGGCGTCGCGCGAGGGCCCGATGATGCCGCCGCCGCACGTCTTGTAGCGGGGCAGCTCGGCTTTCTCCAGCAACAGCACACGCCGCCCCGCGACCGCCGCCGCATAGGCGGCCGAGGCCCCCGCGGGTCCCGCGCCCACCACGACGACGTCCCACACCTGCTGCACGTCGTCCGCCGAAGAGTTCTCGCTGCTCACGATGGTCTACTGCTCCCGATCAAGCCGCTGCCGCACCTGTCCTCCGCATCCTACGGCGGACGTCGCCGCAGGCCGCTGTGGGAGGATCCCGATATCCACTCGTACAACGTCGCACCCACAAGGAGCGTGCCCATGTCGTCGAATCCGGTCGCCGAGACGAACCCGGTCGCCGAGACCGTCGCCTCGCTGATGCCGAGGGCGAGGGCCGAGCTCGCCGAGCTGGTGGCCTTCAAGTCGGTGGCGGACTTCGACCAGTTCCCGAAGAGCGAGAGCGAGGGCGCCGCCAACTGGGTCGCCGACGCCCTGCGCGCCGAGGGCTTCCAGGACGTGGCCCTGCTCGACACCCCCGACGGCACACAGTCCGTCTACGGCTACCTGCCCGGCCCCGCGGGCGCCAAGACCGTCCTGCTCTACGCCCACTACGACGTGCAGCCGCCGCTCGACGAGGCCGCCTGGACCACCCCGCCCTTCGAGCTGACCGAGCGCGACGGCCGCTGGTACGGGCGCGGGGCCGCCGACTGCAAGGGCGGCGTGATCATGCACCTGCTGGCGCTGCGGGCCCTGAAGGCCGACGGCGGCGTCCCGGTCCACGTCAAGGTGATCGCCGAGGGCTCGGAGGAGATGGGCACGGGCGGTCTGGAGCGGTACGCCGAGGAGCACCCCGAGCTCCTCGCCGCCGACACCATCGTCATCGGCGACGCGGGCAACTTCCGCGTCGGCCTGCCGACGGTCACCTCCACCCTGCGCGGCATGACCCTCCTCCGCGTCCAGGTCGACACCCTCGAAGGCAACCTCCACTCCGGCCAGTTCGGCGGCGCGGCCCCCGACGCGCTGGCCGCGCTCATCCGCGTACTCGACTCGCTGCGCGCGGAGGACGGTTCCACGACGGTCGACGGGCTGGGCTCCGACAAGCAGTGGGAGGGGCTGGCGTACGAGGAGGCGCAGTTCCGTGCCGACGCCAAGGTCCTGGACGGCGTGCGGCTGATCGGCTCGGGCACGGTCGCCGACCGCATCTGGGCGCGGCCCGCCGTGACCGTGCTCGGTATCGACTGCCCGCCGGTCGTCGGCGCCACCCCGTCCGTGCAGGCCGGCGCCCGTGCCCTGGTCAGCCTCCGGGTGCCGCCGGGCGTGGACGCGGCCGAGGCGACCAAGCTCCTCCAGGCCCACATCGAGGCACACACCCCGTGGGGTGCCCGGGTCCACATCGAGCAGGTCGGCCAGGGCCAGCCCTTCAGCGCGGACACGACCAGCCCGGCCTACGCGGCCATGTCCGAGGCCATGTCGGTCGCCTACCCCGGCCAGGAGATGCAGTACGCCGGCCAGGGCGGCTCCATCCCCCTCTGCAACACCCTCGCCTCCCTCTACCCGCAGGCGGAGATCCTCCTGATCGGCCTCAGCGAGCCGGAGGCCCAGATCCACGCGGTGAACGAGAGCGTGTCCCCGGAGGAACTGGAGCGCCTCTCGGTGACGGAAGCCCTGTTCCTGCGCAACTACGCGGCGAGCTGACCGACTCTGCCGACAGCAGAGGGCGCCTCGCCGACCGGCGGGGCGCCCTTACGTTCACCCCATGGACGTCATCGAACTCCTCCCCCGCCTCCACCTCCTCCGCTTCCCGGTCGGCCAGGCCTATCTCTGGCGGGACGGCGACGAGTTGACACTGATCGACGCGGGGCCGGCGGGCTCGGGGGCCGCCATCGCGACGGTCGCGGAGTCACTGGGGAAGGTACGACGGGTCGTGCTGACCCACTTCCACGAGGACCATGTGGGTGGAGCGGGCGAGTTCGCCGCCCTGAGTGGGGCGGAGGTACTCGCCCATCACCGGGACGCGCCTGTCGTGCGGGGTGAACTCCCGGGACCATCCCCGGTGTTCGAGGAGTGGGAGCGTCCGGTCCATGCCGGGGTGGCCCGGCAGCTCCCCACGGGCGGATTCGAACGCCCCACACGGATCACCGAGTTGTCCGACGGGGACGCCCTCGACTTCGGTGACGGCGCCCATGTCGTCCACGCCCCCGGCCACACGCACGGCAGCATCGCGGTCCATCTCCCGCACCACGGTGTGCTGTTCACCGGCGACGCGATCGCCGCGTCTCCGGTCGACGGCAGCGTCATGTTGGGCGTCTTCAATGTCGACCGCGCCCAGGCCGTCACCTCCTTCCACCGACTGGCCGGACTCGACACGGCCATCGCCTGTTTCGGACACGGCGCCCCGGTGATCGGCGACGCCTCGACGTCCCTTCGCCGATCGGCGGACAGACACCCGACTCCCCGTTGAAGATGGGTCATGACCCGCATCCCACGCCTCGCCGACCACTCCGCTGTCTCCACCTCCCTCGCCCTCCTCAGCGACCACGAACTCGGCGCGCTGCTGGCGGCGGGCACACCGGCCGGCGCGGGGGTCGGTGGGCGGGCGACACTGGTCGAGGTCGACGGGGTGCGGGTGTTCGTGAAACGGGTGCCGCTCACGGACCTCGAACGGCGTCCCGAGAACGTCCGGTCCACCGCGAACCTCTTCGGGCTGCCGACGTACTGCCACTACGGCATCGGTACCATCCCCGGCCCGGGCTTCGGCGCCTGGCGGGAACTCGCCGTGCACACCATGACCACCAACTGGGTTCTGGCGGACCAGTTTTCCGGCTTTCCGCTGATGTACCACTGGCGCGTGATGCCCGAGCCCGAGCAGCAGCTCCTCCCCGATGAACTGGCCAATGTGGAGGCCGCCGTCGGCTACTGGGGCGGTGGCCCAGGGGTGCGCCGACGCATCGAGGCGCTGCGCACCGCGTCGGCGAGTGTCGCACTGTTCCTGGAGTACGTCCCGCACACCCTGCACGACTGGCTCCGCGCCCAACTCGCCGCCGACGACGCGGAGTCCGCCTGCCGCCTCGTCGAACAGGGCCTGGAGGCCATCACCTCCTTCCTCCACGGCCGCCGGCTCCTGCACATGGACGCCCACTTCGGCAACATCCTCACGGACGGCCACCGGCTCCACCTCGCCGACTACGGACTCACCCTCTCCTCACGCTTCCGTCTCACCCCGGACGAGCGGGCCTTCTTCGACCGGCACCGCGCCTACGACCGCTCCTACACCTCCCTCTACCTGGTCCTCTGGCTCGTCACCGAGCTGTACGGCCACCGTGGCGAGGAGCGGTCCGCCTTCATCCGCGCATGCGCCGACGGCGCCAGGGCGGAGGGCATCCCTGAGGCCGCCGCCGAGCTGATCTCACGCCACGCCCGAACGGCTGCCGCGATGGACGACTTCA
Organism: Streptomyces sp. NPDC001617; assembly: GCF_053596855.1. NCBI lineage: Bacteria > Bacillati > Actinomycetota > Actinomycetes > Kitasatosporales > Streptomycetaceae > Streptomyces > Streptomyces sp. NPDC001617. The sequence continues at coordinate 9,753 of NZ_JBSFHA010000093.1, read as the reverse complement.
GTCGGCGGTTTCAGCAACGGGTGACGGAGTGGGAACCCCTGCCTCCAGGTACAGCGCGGCGCCCCGCTCCCGTGCCCGCAGGGCCCAGCGCAGGCGCTCGTAGCGGACCGGTGGAAGGAGGTGGACGGCCTCTTCCTCGCTGACGAAGCGCCACTCGCGCAGCTCGGGGCCGGGGAGCAGCACCCGGCCCGCCTGAGAGGAGTCGAGGCGACCGCCGTCGAAGAGGAGGCGCAGGCCGCCGAAGGCGGGGGGTGCGGGGGCCTCCCAGTCGATGACCAGGAGGCGCGGTACGTCGGTGAGGTGGATGCCGGTCTCCTCGGCGACCTCGCGCATACCGGCACGGGCGGGTGCCTCGCCGGATTCGACGACCCCGCCGGGGAACTCCCAGCCGGCCTTGTAGGTGGGATCGACCAGCAGTACCCGGTCCTGTTCGTCGAAGAGGAGGACACCCGCAGCGAGCGTTTCGGCGGTCGGCTCCGGCGTCTGCACGATGTCGCAGACCGGCACCTCGCCACTGCCGACGGCCTCGGCGATGCGGACCGCCGTCTCGTACGGCGTGAGGGCGCTGGTGTCGACCGGGTGGGCGTCGGCGGTGAGCCAGGAGGCGAGGGCGCTGCGGTACGGCTCGATGTGGTCGTAGGACCACTGCCGTATCCGTATCTCGGCGTCCGGGAGGTCCGGTGGGACCTCCCGGACGGCTATTCGCTCACGCAGGATCGTTTCCGCCGGAGCGAGGAGGACATGCCGGACGCCGATGCGGCGCGCGGCGAGGCCGCCGAAGATCTCGTCGCGGTACTCCTGGCGCAGCAAGGTCATGGGGATCACGAGGGTCCCCCCGAGCTCGGCGAGCATGGCGGCCGCCGTGTCGATCACGAGACGCCGCCAGATGGGCAGGTCCTGGTAGTCGCCGACCTCCGCGAGGTGTTTGGCCGGCAACAGGTGTGGCAGTGCCCCGCCGATGACCTCGGGGTCGAAGAGCGTGCTGTTCGGGATCAGGTCGATCAGTTCCCGTGCGGTGGTGGTCTTCCCCGCACCGAACGCGCCGTTAATCCAAACGACGGTCACGGTTCCCCCTCTTCTGTTGGCCCCCTGAGGCTTGCCCGCAACACCCTGCCACGGAAACCAGCCCCAGTTGAGGGCGCACATACGGCGGCGCCGGTGCCCCCTGCGGCAGGGGCACCGGCGCCGCGATCCGGCACTCGGCCGGGTCAGCCGTTCTGCCCGAGGGTCTTGTCCGCGCCGGAGAGACCGCCGTCACTGACAGTGCCGGTAACCGTACCCACGGTGTCCTCGGCACTTACGTCGCCGAGCGTCTGGTGATCACCGAGTACCTGGTGGTCACCGGTGTGCGTGGGACTGATCGCCGCGACGACGAACCCGGTGGCTAGGGAGGCGATGGCCATCATGCTGCGCTTCTTCATGCCCCGATCAACTGCCGGACCCGGGCCGGGGTCACGCATGCCGGGAACATGGACGGGACGGACGGGCACGTCGACCGGCGCCCGCTGGTCGACAACCCCGCCGCGCGCGGCATGCCGGCGACCGCCTTCGGCCTGGTAGGCGACCCGCCGAGCGTCGTGACCACGGGCTGTGGTCTGCGGGTGCCGTATGCGATGACCTCCCGGCGCCCGGAGAGCGTCACGTGCCCGCCGTGCCGCGAGCACGCCGCGCGGGAGCACCTGCGCCAGGCCGAAGGGCTCGATCGGCTGGCGGGTTCCCGGGGCCGGGCTTTCGCGACGAGCCGGTGCGAGAGGCCGCCGCGCGCCTTCGCGACCTCGCCCGCAGGTTCTCGGCCGGTTGACCTCGGCCGGTTGATCTCGGCCGGTTGATCCCGATCCCTCACCCCTTCGTCGACCCGAGCGTCAGCCCCGCGATGAAGTGCCGTTGCAGCAGCAGGAACACCAGGATCGTCGGCAGCGCGACCAGGACCGAGCCCGCGGCCAGGAGGTTGTAGTCGGTGAAGAACTGGCCGCGCAGGTTGTTCAGCGAGGACGTGATGGGGAGCTTGTCGGGGTTGGAGATGAAGATCAGGGCCCAGAGGAAGTCGTTGTACATCCAGGTGAACTCGAGCGTGGCCAGGGCCGCGAGCGCGGGGCGGCACAGCGGCAGGGTGATACGCCAGAACTGGGTCCACACGCCGGCGCCGTCGACGATCGCCGCCTCCAGGATCTCCTGGGGCAGCGTGCGCATGAAGTTGGCGAGGACGAAGACGCAAAACCCCATCTGGAAGCCGATGTTGACGATGATGACGGCCCAGTAGGAGTCGTACATGGTCAGCGAGTCGGACATCCACCAGGGCAGCGGGATCTTGTTGAACAGGACGTACAGGGGCGTCACGATCACCTGCTGCGGCAGCAGGTTGCCCGCGGTGAAGAACATCAACAGAAGGATGCCGCCGCGGAGTCTGAGCCGGGACACCGCGAAGGCCACGAACGACGCCAGGAAGAGCGTGACGAGGACGGCCGGGACCGCGATCATCAGGGTGTTGGTGAAGTACTTGCCCATGCCGGACTCGGTGTAGGCCCGGCGGTAGTAGTCGAGGGACAGGTGCTTCGGCCAGGAGAGGTAGCCGTGCTGCGCCGTCTCCTGGTACGGCCGCAGGCTGGCGTAGACGGCGAGCAGCAGCGGGGCGAGGAAGGCCAGAGACACCGCCATGAGAAAGATGTGGACGCCCCAACGACCGCGCCGGCGCGGGGACTTCGCGGCCGGGGCGGCGGGAGTGGCCGGGCGGTGCACCGGTGCGGTGGTACGGATGTCTGCCGTCATCGCTCGCGCGCACCTCGCAGTTCTTGGACCAGGAACGTCACGATGAATCCCAGCGACACGACGAGCAGCACGACCGCGATCGCCGAGCCGAAGCCGATCCGGCTGGCCTCGCCGATGATGTTCTCGGTGATCAGGACGGACAGGAGTTCCAGGCCGTTGCGGCCCTTGTTGACGGCGTAGACGATGTCGAAGGCCCGTAGCGCCTCGATCACGGTGATGACGCCGACGATGACGTTGACCGGTCGCAAGGTCGGGAAGACGACGCGGAAGAAGGTCTGGCGCTCGTTCGCGCCGTCGATCGCGGCGGCTTCCTTCAGCTGGGGATCGACGGCCTTGAGGCCGGCCAGATAGAGGATCATGACGTAGCCGACGTGCCGCCAGCCGGCCGCGATCATGATCATCCAGAGGTTGAGGTGGGAGTTGCCCAGCCAGTCGATGGGGTCGTCGTGGTTGTTGAGGATGGTGTTGATCACGCCCTGGTCGGTGCCGAGGATCAGTTGGGCGATGAAGCCGACGATGGCGAGCGAGAGCACGACCGGCATGTAGAGGACGGACTGGTAGAAGCGGCTGAAGCGGACGCCCCGGTCGATGAGGACGGCCAGGAACAGGCCGAAGGGCGTGGCGATCAGGCCGAGGAAGAGCAGCCACATGATGTTGTGGCGGACGGCCGGCCAGAACGGCGGGTAGTTGTCGGCGAGGTTCTTGTAGTTGTCCAGGCCGATCCAGTGGATCGAGCCGATGCCGTCCCAGGCGGTGAAGGACAGGCCGATCGAGGCGAGCGTCGGGCCCCAGACGATGGCGATGTCGAGCAGGATCGGTATGCCGAGCAGCACGCCGAGGACGACGGCGTCACGGCGGGTGAACCGCCTGAGGCGCCGTCGTCGTCCGGCGCGTCGCGGGAAGGTGAGCGCCACGGAACTTCTCCCCCAGTGATCAACGGAATCCAGTGATCAGCCGACGGTGATCAGCCGACGGGCTGCGAGAAGATGGTCTTCTTCTGCCGCTCGATGCTGTTGCACAGCCCGTCGACGTCCTTCGGATTGCCGATGAAGTCCTGGATGGACTGGATCATCACGGTCGAGGCGAAGTCGGGCCGGGTGTCGCGGTCCAGGAACTGCGAGATCTGCTTGGCGCCGGAGACGAGCCCGGCCGATTTCTTCTGCAGGGCGCTGTAGTGCGAGGTGTCGGCGCCCGAGTTGACGGCCACGTTGTTGGGGTCGTACTTGAGGTAGGTGTTCTCGGCCTCGGGCTTGCCCAGCCACTTCAGCAGGTCTTTGGCGCCGGTGATGTTCCTGGACTTCTTGGCGACGAGGAAGCCGTCGATGGGCGCCTCGACCGCGTCCTGGGCCCACTGTGGGTCGATCTCCGGGAAGGCAAAGAAGTCGATGTCGTCCCGCTCGTTCGCCGGGAACTGGGTGCCGGGGTGCGGCATGCCGAACACCGCCATGCCGGTCTTGCGCTGCTGCAGACTCTGCCCGGCCTCCTCCCAGGTCCGGCCGAGCGCGCCCTTCTGGTAATAGGGCATGAGTTCACGCCAGGTGTCGAAGACGTTCTTCACCTTGGTGTCGGTCCACGATTCCTCGCCCGCCATCAGGGACTTGTGGAAGTCGTAACCGTTCAGCCGCAGATTGATGTAGTCGAAGGTGCCCATCGCGGGCCAGCCGTCCTTGTCGCAGAACGCGACCGGATTTCCGTCCTTCTGCATCTGCTTCGCCAGGGCGATGAAGTCGTCCCACTTCGTGGGCTGTTGATAGCCCTTCTGCTGGAAGAGGCTCTTACGGTGGAAGACCGCCCACGGATAGTAGTAGTACGGCACGAAGTACTGCTTGTTGCCGTGCGTGGACTGCGCCTTCAGCGCGTCGGAGAAACCCGAGAAGGTCTTCCAGACATCACTGATCTCGGTCAGCAGCCCCTTTTCCGCGAAGTACTGCATGCGGTATCCCGCGAACCACATGAAGACGTCGTCGGGGGTGCCCTGCAGATAGCGGTTGATGTTCTCCTGGAAGTCGTTGTGGTCCTTGGTGTTGACCTTCACCTTCTTCCCGGTCTTCTTCTCGTACGCCTGGAAGGCCGCCGCGTATGCCTGCTTCGGTACGGGGTCCGAGGCGTTGGAGCCGACGGTCACCTCCTTCTTGTCGCCGCCGGGCCCGCTGCCGCAGGCCGACAGCAGGGCGGGCAGCGTGACCGCACCGGCACCAAGGGCCGCACCGCGTAAGAGACTTCGCCGGGACATCGGATGACCTGCCCCGTCTTTGGACTGGGCCAACCGGTTGAACGAGGACTGTGCCATGTGCCCCTCCCGAGGGTGCCACCCAACACAACCGAACGCGTGGCTTGGATCTCACCCCCATGTGGCCTCAGCGTCAAGGGTTCTGACGGGATATCGAACAACCGTTACCTCTTCTCTTCCAACACAGTCAGACACGTCCTACCGTAAACGCGCATGAGTGACGAGGACATGACGTCATCCCACCTTTCGCGTGTTCGGAGGAACGTAACGATGCGTCACCTTCACACCCGCACAACCCGCCGAAGAGTGGTCGGAGCACTCACAGCAGGACTGCTGTGCGCGGCCGGACTCGCCGCACCGGCCCTGGCGGCACCCGCCACCGAGCCCGCCTCGCCGACCCTGGCCGACGGTCTCGCCCTCACCCCTCCGATGGGCTTCAACAACTGGAACTCCACCCACTGTCGTGCCGAGTTCAACGAGTCCATGGTCAAGGGGATCGCCGACCTGTTCGTCGAGAAAGGCCTCAAGGACGCGGGCTACCAGTACGTCAACCTCGACGACTGCTGGGCCCTGCCCAACCGGGACGCCGACGGCAGACTCGTCCCCGATCCGGCCCGCTTCCCGAACGGGATCAAGGCCGTCGCGGACTATGTGCACTCCAAGGGCCTCAAGCTCGGCATCTACACCAGCGCGGGCACGAAGACCTGCAACAGCGCGGGTTTTCCGGGCGCGCTCGGTCACGAGTACAGCGACGCCCAGCAGTTCGCCGACTGGGGCGTCGACTACCTCAAGTACGACAACTGCAATAACCAAGGTGTAGACGCCACGTTGCGCTACACGACCATGCGCGACGCCCTCAGGGCGACCGGCCGTCCCATCGTCTACAGCATCTGCGAATGGGGTCAGAACAAGCCCTGGGAATGGGCCGCGGATGTGGGCCACTTGTGGCGTACTACCGGTGACATCAGTGACAACTGGGGCTCGATGCTGGGAATTCTGAAGAAGAACCTGCCCCTCGCCCCGTACGCCGGGCCCGGCCACTGGAACGACCCCGACATGCTGGAGGTCGGCAACGGCGGCATGACCGACACCGAGTACCGCTCCCACTTCTCGATGTGGTCGATCATGGCCGCCCCGCTGCTCATCGGCTCCGACCTGCGCAAGGCCTCCCCGGCGACCTTCGACATCCTCGACAACAAGGAGGTCATCGCCGTCGACCAGGACCCGCTGGGCAAACAGGGCACCGTCGTCTCGTCCGAGGGCGGGCGCTGGGCCGTCGCCAAGGAGATGAAGGACGGCAGCCGCACGGTGGCCCTCTTCAACGAGAACGGCACCGCCCAGCACATCTCCACCACCGCCCAGGCCGTCGGCCTGCCCCACGCCCCCGCCTACACCCTGCGCGACCTGTGGCAGCACAGGAGCTACAACACCGCGGGCATCATCTCGGCGACCGTGCCCGCCCACGGCACGGTTCTCGTGCGGGTCTCGGCCGACCGCAAGTGGGCCACGCACCCGCCCGCCGTCGAACTCGGCCTGGACGGCAGCCCGTTGGTCGAGGCCGGCAAGCCCGCCGCACTGATGTCCGTGGTCACCGACCTGGGCCGCACACCCGCACTGCACGTCGCGGCACAGCTGACGGGACCCGAGGGCTGGACGGTGAAGGCAGCCTCGCGACCCACCTCCGCCGTCGTACCGACCGGGCGCTCCCTGCGCACCAGGTGGGCGGTCACCGCTCCTCAGGGGACGCCGGCGGGGTCGTACGACCTGACGCTCAAGGCGAGTTACCGCTCCCCGACCGGCATCCGCGTCGACAGCGTGCTGCCGCTGACCGCGTCCGTCGTCGCACCGCCGCCTTCCGGCACCTCCGGGCTCGGCGACCTTCCCTGGCTGTCGGCCACCAACGGCTACGGCCCCGTCGAGCGGAACACCAGCAACGGGGAGAGTGCGGCCGGCGACGGCCATCCCCTCACCATCGGCGGGGTGGTGTACCCCAAAGGCCTCGGCGTGCACGCGGAGAGCGCCGTGGAGTACTACACCGGCAGGGCCTGCAGGACGGTCACCGCGGACGTCGGCGTCGACGACGAGAAGGGCGCCAACGGCACCGTCGCCTTCGAGATCTGGGCCGACGGCACCAAGGTCGCCTCGACGGGGGTCCTGACCAACGCGATGTCGGCCCAGCCCGTCAGCGCGGATGTGACGGGCGCCCAGGTGGTCCGCCTCGTCGTCACCGACGGCGGGGACGGCATCGACTCGGACCACGCGGACTGGGGGAACGCGCAGTTGAGCTGCTGAGCCCGCGCTGAGGACCCAGCAGCCCGCCTGAACGTTCCTGCGCCGGTGGGCGCCTCCGCGGCCGCCGAGGCGCTCAGACCGCGGCCGTGTCCGCCCGCTTGGCGAGCGCGGCCGCGGCCGCGCCCACCAGTCCGGCGTCCGTGCCCATCTGGGCGGGCGTGATCTGCAGGCGCTGCACGAAGGACAAGGTCGCGTAGTCGCCCAACGCCTTGCGCAGGGGCGTGAACAGCACGTCGCCCGCCTTGCCCACTCCCCCGCCGATCACCGCTATGTCGATCTCGACGAGGGTCGCGGTGGCCGCGATCCCGGCGGCCAGCGCCTGGGCGGCCCGGTCGAACGAGGCCACGGCGACCGGGTCACCGGCGCGGGCGGCGGCGGCCACCGCGGCGGCGGAGGTGTCGCCGTCGGGGCCGGGCAGCCAGCCGTTCTCCAGCGCCCGGCGCGCGATGTTCGGCCCGCTCGCGATGCGCTCCACACAGCCGCGCGAGCCGCACGGGCACGGGTCGCCGTCGAGGTCGACGCTGATGTGGCCGATGTGGCCCGCGTTTCCGGTGGGGCCGGGGTGCAGCTGGCCGTTCAGGACCAGGCCGCCGCCGACGCCCGTGGAGACCACCATGCACAGCGCGTTGTCGTGACCACGCGCGGCGCCCTGCCAGTGCTCGGCCGCCGTGATCGCGACACCGTCGCCGATCAGCTCGACAGGCAGGCCGCCGGCCGCGTCCTGGACCCGCGCCACCAGCGGATAGTCGCGCCAGCCCGGCACGTTCACCGGACTCACGGTGCCCGCGGAGGCGTCCACCGGCCCGGCGCTGCCGATGCCGAGGGTCGTGGCGCCTGCCCACAACGGCGAGGCCGTCAGCTCGCCGACGACCTCCTCCACGGCACCCATCACGGTGTCGCCGTCCTCCTGTGCGGGCGTCGTGCGCTGCGCGCGCACCAGGATCTCGCCATGGCCGTCCACCAGCGCTCCGGCGATCTTGGTGCCGCCGATGTCGAGCGCGGCCACGAGGTCGGTGTGCATCAGTGTCGGATCTCCCGGTCAAACCATAGGTTCCGCGTCGGCCAGGGGAAAGTTCCCCCTTCAACTACGGAGAAGGGCGGGCCGGTCTCGCGGTGGGGGCGCAGGCCGGAGATTGCGGTGGACAGTCTCTCGCGCATATGACAACGTTGTCCAGGCTCTATGCTCGACGCCACATCCTCATACAAACTCATGGTCCGCCGCACCCCCATGGACAAGAGTCGACAAGACCCGTGGCCGAGACAGGACAGGACAAGCGCATCGTGCCCGAGACCGCCCGCCGCACAGACCGCCTCACCGCAGCTCGTTACGGCAATCGTCCCACCATGAAGGACGTCGCCGCGCGCGCCGGAGTCGGCCTGAAGACCGTCTCCCGCGTGGTCAACGGCGAACCCGGAGTCACCCCGGAGACGGAGCGCCGCGTCCAGGAGGCCATCGACGCGCTCGGCTTCCGCCGCAACGACAGCGCGCGCGTCCTGCGCAAGGGCCGCACCGCCAGCATCGGCCTGGTCCTGGAGGACCTCGCCGACCCGTTCTACGGCCCGCTCAGCCGCGCGGTCGAGGAGGTCGCCCGCGCGCACGGCGCCCTGCTGATCAACGGCTCCAGCGCGGAGGACCCGGACCGCGAGCAGGAGTTGGCGCTCGCGCTGTGCGCCCGGCGGGTGGACGGCCTGGTGGTGATCCCGGCCGGTGACGACCACCGCTATCTGGAGCCGGAGATCAAGGCGGGCGTCGCCACCGTGTTCGTGGACCGCCCGGCCGGCCAGATCGACGCCGACGTGGTGCTGTCGGACAACTACGGGGGCGCCCGCGACGGTGTCGCCCATCTGATCGCCCACGGCCACCGCCGGATCGGCTTCATCGGCGACATGCCCCGCATCCACACGGCCGCCGAGCGACTGCGCGGCTATCGCGCCGCCATGGAGGACGCCGGCATACCGGTCGAGGACTCCTGGATGTCCCTGGGCGCCACGGACCCGCAGCGGGTGCGCCGGGCCGCCGAGGACATGCTCGACGGTCCGCAGCCCGTCACGGCCATCTTCGCGGGCAACAACCGCGTGACCGTCACCGTGGTCCGCGTCCTCGCCGAGCACAGCCGCCGGGTGGCCTTCGTCGGCTTCGACGACATCGAGCTCGCGGACCTGCTGCAGCCCGGGGTTACCGTGGTGGCACAGGACGCGGCCGCCATCGGCCGTACCGCGGCGGAGCGGCTCTTCCGTCAGCTTGACGGGGACCTGATCACCCCGGAGCGCATCGAGCTGCCGACCCGGCTGATCACCCGGGGTTCGGGCGAGCTGCCGCCGGCGGCCTAGGGGGTGTCCGGCGGATCAGGTCGGCCGTGCGGCACGGCGCCTCCTGGCCAAGCCGAGCGGGGCCATGGGGGTCCCCCCGCTCGAGCGAAGCCGAGAGTGGGGGAGCGTGCAGCTGCAAGGCGGAGGCGGGCGGC
>NZ_JBSFHA010000092.1:0-42601 GCF_053596855.1 Streptomyces sp. NPDC001617 | reverse complement strand
GGTTCCCGAGGCCCGCCGGAAGGCACCGCGGCTCATGAGCGGTGCGGTCGAGGGGCCGTCAGCACCAGCGGACGGCGCTGCGGCTGTGCACGTAGTGGGCGGAGACATAGCCCTTCTGGTGGGTCAGCCGGTACCAGCGGTGGTTGCCCCGGACGCCGGAACCGCGCACCTTGCAGGTGACGGCCACCCGGGCGCCGGCCGGCCGCGAGCCGACGACGCGGTATCCGGTGCCCGGCCCCGACCGGACGTTCAGCCGCAGACCGCGCGTGGCGACGTTGCCCCAGGTGTGCGTCGCGACGATGTACCGGAGGCCGTGGAGGTGCCGGAGGTGGCGCTGGTGGCGGGCGCGGGTGGCCGTGTGGTGGCGCCGGGCGTGCTTCTTCAGGTGGGTGTGCTTCCGCAGGTGCCGGCCGTGCGGCTTCGCGTGCTGCCGACCGCAGTGCTTCGGCCGGGCGGGCGGCGTGGACGGCGTGCCGGACGGCTGCCACGGCACGGAGATGTGCGGGGGAGTGGAGTTCCAGGCGTGGGCCGAGGCGACCGGCCCGGCATCGGCGACGGCCGCCACCGGGAAGACGGCGACGACCGCGAACGCGGCCAGGAGACCACCGCGCAGTGTGCGTCGAATCATGGGATGTCCCTCCGAGCTGACCTGCGAATCACGGGCTGTGATCCAGTCAGCACGGAGCGTTTCCGGCGAACTTCACAAAGATGCCGTCCCACCCGTTCCTGGGACGAAGTGGGACGGCATCCAGGAGTTCACCGACGTCGTACGGCGCTGTCGTACGACGTCCCGGGACGCTGGGCCGGCCCGGGGCCCCGCACCGAGATCGTCGTGAGGTCGGCGCGGGCGCCGGCCGTCCGGCGTTCCCGAAGGCGCTACGCCAGCCCCGGGCCCCGCACCGGGATGCTGGTGAACGTCGGCTGGGGCGCGGGATCCTGGAAGAAGTCGTTGCCCTTGTCGTCCACCACGATGAACGCCGGGAAGTCCTCGACCTCGATCTTCCAGACCGCCTCCATGCCGAGTTCCTCGTACTCGACGACCTCGACCTTCTTGATGCAGTCCTGGGCGAGACGGGCGGCCGGGCCGCCGATGGAGCCGAGGTAGAAGCCGCCGTGCGTGTCGCACGCGTCCGTGACCTGCTTGCTGCGGTTGCCCTTGGCGAGCATCACCTTGGAGCCGCCGGCGGCCTGGAACTGCTCGACATAGGAGTCCATACGGCCCGCGGTCGTGGGACCGAAGGAACCGGAGGCGTACCCCTCGGGCGTCTTCGCCGGGCCCGCGTAGTAGACCGGGTGGTCCTTCAGGTACTGCGGCATCTCCTCGCCCGCGTCGAGCCGCTCCTTGATCTTGGCGTGCGCGATGTCACGGGCCACGACCAGCGGACCGGTGAGGGAGAGACGGGTCTTGACCGGGTACTTGGTCAGCTCGGCGAGGATGTCGTCCATCGGCTGGTTCAGGTCGATCTCGACCACGTCGGAGGCCTCGTCGAGGTGCTCGTCCGTCGTCTCCGGCAGGAAGCGCGCCGGGTCCGTCTCCAGCTGCTCCAGGAAGACGCCCTCCGGCGTGATCTTCGCGAGCGCCTGCCGGTCGGCGGAGCAGGACACGGCGATGGCGACCGGGCAGGACGCGCCGTGCCGCGGCAGCCGGACGACCCGCACGTCGTGGCAGAAGTACTTGCCGCCGAACTGCGCCCCGATCCCGATCTTCTGCGTCAGCTCGAAGACCTTCTGCTCCAGCTCCTTGTCCCGGAAGCCGTGCCCCAGCTCGGAACCCTCGGCCGGGATCTCGTCCAGGTAGTGCGCGGAGGCGTACTTGGCGGTCTTCAGCGCGTACTCGGCGGACGTGCCGCCGACGACGATCGCCAGGTGGTACGGCGGGCAGGCGGCCGTACCGAGCGAACGGATCTTCTCCTCCAGGAACTTCATCATGGAGGCCTCGTTCAGGACGGCCTTCGTCTCCTGGTACAGGAACGACTTGTTGGCGGAGCCGCCGCCCTTGGCCATGAAGAGGAACTTGTAGGCGCCGCCGTCGGTGGCGTACAGCTCGATCTGGGCCGGCAGGTTCGACCCGGTGTTCTTCTCGTCCCACATGGTCAGCGGGGCCATCTGCGAGTACCGCAGGTTGAGGTTCAGATAGGCGTCGTAGATGCCACGGCTGAGAGCCGCCTCGTCGCCGCCCTCGGTGAGCACGTTCTGCCCGCGCTTGCCCATGACGATCGCCGTACCGGTGTCCTGGCACATGGGCAGCACACCGGCCGCCGCGATGTTCGCGTTCTTCAGGAGGTCCAGGGCCACGAACTTGTCGTTGTTCGACGCCTCGGGGTCGTCGATGATGCGGCGCAGCTGCGCGAGGTGGGCGGGCCGCAGATAGTGCTGGATGTCGTGGATCGCCTCGGCCGCGAGCTTCCGCAGCGCCTCCGGCTCCACCTTGAGGAACGTCCGCCCGTCGGCCTCGAAGGTGGAGACACCCTCGGAGGTCACCAGCCGGTACGGGGTGGTGTCCTCTCCCATGGGGAGCAGATCGGTGTACGCGAACTCAGGCATCGCAGCCCATTCCTCACTCGACAGACGGCCGCCCGCCGACACTGGCGGGCGCTCACCAGCGTAGAACCTGCTTCGGACAACGAGCTTGTGAGGTTGTCCTCAGTTGCCCGGCAGCCGATCCCCGCTGTGGGGTAGTCGCGATCTATCGCGTTTCGCTACGCTGTCGTCGTGGACCTTCAGAAGCAACAGCAGGACACAGCAGCGCACGCATCCGAACTGCGTGCCTCGGACGCCGACCGTGACCGTATCGCCGACATCCTGCGCGAGGCCCTCGCCGAGGGCCGGCTGACCGCCGACGAGCACGCCGAGCGGGTGGAGGGCGTGCTCGCCGCCAAGACGGTCGGCGAGCTGGAGGTCTTCATCCGGGACCTGCCCGCCGCCCACCAGCGCCGCGCGGCCCCTTCGTTCGCCGCGGCGCCGAACAGGCCCCCGCTGGGCACCATTCCGGTCGACCCGGACGACAACGTGATCGCGGTGTTCAGCAGCGCCATGCGCAAGGGCCGCTGGCGCGCCGGTCGCCGGATCCATGCGTACGCGATCTTCGGCAGTGTCGAGATAGACCTCAGCGAGGCCCTCTTCGAGTACCAGCAGGTCGTCATCAAGGCGATCTCGGTCTTCGGCAACGTCGAGGTGCGCGTCCCGGAGAACGTGTCGCTGCGCGGCACCGGCGGCGGTGTGCTGGGCAACTTCGAGGTGGCGCCGCTGGACTCGCCCGACCCGGACGCCCCGGTGGTCTACGTCGACGGCTGGGCGGTCCTGGGCAACGTGGAGGCGAAACCGAAACGGGGCAAGCTCGTCGCAGACATTCTCGATCGTGTGCAGCACAAGGTCGATAAACATTTGCGCAAACACCTGGATCGTTGACGGTTGTGAACCTCGCGGCTTCGGAACTCAGTGCATAGGCACGCGCACAGCGGGTAGGCCTTGCTGCATCGTCGCTCGCTCGCGAAGCCGTCGTCAGGAGTAGACCGTGCTGCAACCGCCGCATTCGTCCCTGCAGGTAGCTGCCGTTCCGGCCCAGCGGGTGCCAGTGCCAGCCAGGGATCAGGACGCCCCTTGGCACACCGAGGCGGTGTGCCGCCGCGACGAGGCCGGCCTCTTCTTCGCCCCCTCCAAGGAACCCACGGCCGCCCGGCTCTCCCGCGAGGAGGCCGCGAAACGCGTCTGTGCCCGCTGCCCGGTCATGGTCGAGTGCCGCGAACACGCCCTGCTCCAGCCGGAGCCCTACGGCGTCTGGGGCGGCCTCACCGCGGCGGAACGCCGAGTCGTCCTGGCCCGACGCCGCCGTCGCGAGATGGAACTGAAGAAGACGGCACGGGCACAGGGCCGCATAGCGCAGGCGGGCTGACCCCGCTACGACGTGAAGTGGGCGCCCCCTACCGCACCAGGGGACGCCCATTTCTCGACGCCGGGCGAGGTGATGCCTTCAGTGGCGCGCGGCTGTGCCGCATGCGCGGCCACCGCCGCGTGGGCGCGACAAGGCCCCCGAGCTATTTGGCGCGATCAAAGTCAATCGCCGAGTAGGCCCGCAGCTTGCTGAGCCGGTGCTCGGACTCGATCCGCCGCACCGTCCCCGACTTCGAGCGCATCACGATCGAGTCGGTCGTCGCCGTCTCCGACCGGTACCGCACGCCCCGCAGCAGCTCCCCGTCGGTGATCCCGGTCGCGACGAAGAAGACGTTCTCCCCGGACACCAGGTCGTCGGTCATCAGCACGCGGTCCAGATCGTGCCCGGCGTCGACGGCCCGCGCCCGCTCCTCGTCGTCCTTCGGCCACAGCTTGCCCTGGATCGTCCCGCCGAGACACTTCACCGCGCAGGCCGAGATGATCCCCTCCGGCGTACCGCCGATGCCCAGCAGCATGTCGACGCCGGTGCCCTCGCGCAGCGCGTAGATGGACCCGGCCACGTCACCGTCGGAGATGAGCTTGATCCGTGCCCCGGCCTCCCGGATCTCTTTGATGATCCCCTCGTGCCGAGGCCGGTCCAGGATCACCACGGTCACGTCCTCCGGCGTGGACCGCTTGGCCTTGGCCACCCGCCGGATGTTCACGGAGACCGGCGCGTTGATGTCGACGAAGTCCGCGGCCTCGGGCCCGGTGACCAGCTTGTCCATGTAGAACACGGCGGACGGGTCGAACATCGACCCCCGGTCCGCGGCCGCCAGCACGGCGATCGCGTTCGGCATGCCCTTCGCCGTGAGCGTCGTCCCGTCGATCGGATCGACGGCGATGTCGCACTCCGGCCCGGTCCCGTCCCCGACCCGCTCTCCGTTGAAGAGCATCGGGGCCTCGTCCTTCTCGCCCTCGCCGATGACGACCACGCCGTTCATCGACACGGTGGAGACGAGGGTGCGCATGGCCCGCACCGCCGCACCGTCGGCGCCGTTCTTCTCGCCCCGCCCGACCCAGCGGCCCGCGGCCATCGCGGCGGCTTCGGTCACCCGGACGAGTTCCAGGGCGAGGTTGCGGTCGGGGGCTTCACTGGGAACTTCGAGTTCGGACGGCAAGTGATGATTCTCGGTCATCGAGGCGCACCTTTCTGATACGACGACGGCCGGATGAGGGTTCGACCCACGACTCTATCGTCAGTTCGACAAAATGAGCAGGGGACCCCACGGATGAGCGGACCGGGCACCTGCGACGATAGGGGATGTGGCAGGTTCGAACGGCAAGCAGAAGACGGTCCGGGACATGATTCTCTCCCTGGGCCTCATCGGGATCGCGGCGGCAGTCATCTACGTCTTCATCCCGCACGACGACTCGGCTCCGGATCTCAAGCGGGTCGACTACCGCGTCGAACTGCTCACGGCACGGCGCGCCGCGGCCTACCCCGTGGCCGCGCCGGAGGGTCTGCCCAGGACCTGGAAGGCGACGTCCGTCCGCTTCCAGGGCGACGACTTCGACTCCTGGCACCTGGGCTTCCAGACCCCCGACCGCCAGTACGTGCAGATCGAGCAGTCGACTCAGAAGCCGTCGGCCTTCATCGACGACGCCACCCAGGGCGCGGACGCGACGAAGGCCACCCAGCAGATCAACGGGCAGACCTGGACCCACTACACCGGCGGTCGCTACGACGCCCTGGTTTTGCCCGGCAAGCACGCGACGACGGTGGTCGCGGGCACGGGCTCGTTCAAGCAGCTGACGGAGATGGCCGAGGCACTGAAGACGTCGTAGCCGTACGTCACGCACGGGGGCCGCTCAGACGGTGGTGACGACCCGCTCGTAGACAGCCCGTGCCGCTGCCTACTCCCCTTCGTCCCCGCCCTGCCCCTCCCCGGCCGCTTCCTCTGCCTCCTCGGCGAGGGCCGCGTCCAGACGGGCCCGAGCCCCGTCCAGCCACCGCCGGCAGACCTTGGCCAGCTCCTCGCCCCGCTCCCACAGCGCCAGGGACTCCTCGAGTGTCGTGCCGCCCGCCTCCAGCCGCCGTACGACCTCGATCAGTTCGTCCCGCGCCTGCTCGTACCCGAGCGACTCTTCCGCCACCTTGCTGGTCATCCACTCACCCTATGCATCGACTCGTACGACCTTGACGGGGAACTCCCCCTCGGAAACCCGCGCCCGCAGCGTCTCGTCGGCAGAGACCTCGTCCGGGTCCCGCACCACGTGCCCGTCGGCCTTCTGCAGCACGGCGTACCCGCGCTTGAGGGTGGCGGCGGGGGAGAGGGCCACCACGCGTGCGTGCGTGTGCGTGAGCTCGGAGTCGGCGCGGTCCAGGAGATGCCCGAGCGTGCGCCGGGACCGCTCGACCAGCGAGGCCACGTGGGCGGCCCGCTCGTCGACCATCCGGTGCGGGTCCTCTATCGAGGGCCGCGCAAGGGCATGGGCCAGCCCACGCTCCTCCCGCGCGACGAGGGCCTCGACACACCGCCGCGCCCGGTCCCGAAGCAACCGCACCCGCTCGTACTCCTCCCCGACGTCCGGTACGACCTTCTTCGCGGCGTCGGTGGGTGTGGACGCCCGGAGATCGGCGACGTAGTCGAGCAGCGGGGTGTCGGGCTCGTGCCCGATGGCGGACACGACGGGCGTACGGCACTCGGCGACGGCCCGGACCAGCTGCTCGTCGGAGAAGGGCAGCAGATCCTCGACGCTCCCACCTCCCCGGGCGACGATGATCACATCCACGTCGCCCATCGCGTCCAGCTCCTTGACGGCCTGCACGACCTGCGGAACGGCGTGCACGCCCTGCACGGCGACGTTCCGCACCTCGAAACGAACAGCCGGCCACCGATGCCGGGCGTTCTCCAACACATCCCGCTCGGCCGCCGAGGCCCGCCCGCACACCAGCCCCACGAGCTGCGGCAGAAACGGCAACGCCTTCTTCCGCTCGGCCGCGAACAGCCCCTCGGCGGCGAGCGACTTCTTCAACTGCTCCAGCCGCGCGAGCAGTTCCCCGACACCGACGGGCTTTATCTCGGCGGCGCGAAGGGAGAGCTGGCCGCGGGGTGCGTACCACTCGGGCTTGGCGTGCACGACGACGCGGGCGCCCTCGGTGACGACGTCGGCAATGGCGTCGAACACCTGCCGATAGCACGTCACGCTGATGGAGATGTCGTACGAGGGATCACGCAACGTCAGAAACACGACCCCGGCACCGGGCCGCCGCGACAGCTGAGTGATCTGCCCCTCGACCCAGACGGCCCCCAGCCGGTCGATCCACCCCCCGATGAGCCGCGATACCTCACCGACGGGCAGGGGAGTTTCCGCGGACGTGTTGAGACCCATGCCGCGAGGGTAACGGCCACGACTGACAACGAGCCCGAGGCCGCTCGGTACCCTGCCGCGGGGGCCGTCGGTGGTCCGCGTCGCCGGGCGGCCGGTCTCCCCGTGGGCGCGATCTTCGACGCGCCCCACACGGCCTTACGATGGTTCGCATGACTGCTTCGCCTGGCCGCCGTGTCCTGCTCGCCGCTCCCCGTGGCTACTGCGCGGGTGTGGACCGCGCCGTGATCGCCGTCGAGAAAGCCCTGGAGCAGTACGGGGCTCCCGTCTATGTCCGGCACGAGATCGTGCACAACAAGTACGTCGTGCAGACGCTGGAGAAGAAGGGCGCCATCTTCGTCGAGCGGACGGAAGAGGTCCCCGAGGGGAACATCGTGATGTTCTCCGCCCATGGAGTCGCGCCCGTCGTCCACGAGGAGGCCGCGCGCGGACGGCTCGCCACCATCGACGCGACCTGCCCGCTGGTCACCAAGGTCCACAAGGAAGCCGTCCGCTTCGCCGACGAGGACTACGACATCCTCCTGATCGGGCACGAGGGCCACGAGGAGGTCATCGGCACCTCCGGCGAGGCGCCCGAACACATCCAGCTCGTGGACGGCCCCGGTGACGTCGCCAAGGTCGAGGTCCGCGACGATTCGAAGGTCGTCTGGCTGTCGCAGACCACGCTCTCCGTGGACGAGACCATGGAGACCGTCGACGCGCTCAAGGAGAAGTTCCCGCAGCTGATCTCCCCGCCGAGCGACGACATCTGCTACGCCACCCAGAACCGTCAGCTCGCGGTCAAGCAGATGGGCGCCGAGGCCGAGCTGGTGATCGTGGTCGGCTCCCGCAACTCCTCCAACTCCAAGCGGCTGGTGGAGGTCGCCAAACTGGCCGGCTCCCGCGAGGCCTACCTCGTGGACTTCGCGAGCGAGATCGACGAGGCCTGGCTGGAGGGCGTCGGCACGGTCGGCGTCACCTCCGGTGCCTCGGTGCCGGAGGTCCTGGTCGAGCAGGTCCTCGAGTGGCTGGCCGAGCGCGGCTTCGAGGACGTCGAGATCGTCAAGGCGGCCGAGGAGTCCATCACCTTCTCGCTGCCCAAGGAGCTCCGTCGAGACCTGCGAGAGGAGGCGGCGGCGCTGATCGCGGAGCGTAAGGGTACCTCCGCTGAGTGACTGTCAGTCGTCCGTCGTAACGTAGAGCCATGCAGATCTTCGGTGTGGACATCGGCGGTTCCGGGATCAAGGGCGCCCCTGTGGACCTAGACAGGGGCGACCTGGCCCAGGAGCGCTTCAAGGTGCTCACCCCGTATCCGGCGACGCCCGACGGCGTGGCCGACGGGGTGAAGCAGGTCGTCGACCACTTCGGGTGGTCGGGCCCGGTCGGGCTGACCTTCCCGGGCGTGGTCACGGACGGGTCGACGATCCGTTCGGCGGCCAACGTCGACAAGAGCTGGGTCGACACGGACGCGCGCGTGTTGTTCAGCGAGCGGCTCGGCGGCCTGCCGGTGACGGTGGTCAACGACGCGGACGCGGCGGGCGTCGCCGAGATGAACTTCGGCGCCGGCAAGGGCCGCAGAGGCACGGTCATCCTGCTGACCTTCGGCACGGGCATCGGCAGCGCCCTGTTCATCGACGGCGTCCTGGTGCCCAACACCGAGATGGGCCACCTGGAGCTGCACGGCAACGACGCGGAGAAGCGGGCCTCCAGCAAGGCCAAGGACGACGCCGGCCTGACGTGGGAGCACTGGGCCCGCCGCGTCACCAAGTACCTCGCCCATGTCGAGATGCTCTTCTCGCCCGACCTGTTCATCATCGGGGGCGGCGTGAGCCGCAAGTCCGAGAAGTTCCTGCCCTTCATCGAGGGCATCGAGGCGGAGATCGTCCCGGCCCAGCTGCAGAACAACGCGGGGATCGTGGGGGCGGCGATGCGGGCGGTCAAGGACGGCTGAGGAGCGTCGGGGGAGGGTCTGCAAGGCGGACGGGGCCGACGGGCGCCGCCGGTCCGTCGACCCGGGGCGCCACTTGACGGCTAGCGGGCGCTGGTCTTCCGTCGCGCGACCTGCTGGCGCATGAGCACGACCTTCCGTACGGTCACGATCACACCGGCGACCAGCGTGCCGCCGTAGAGCCAACCGGCCTGGGTGGCCAGTGCGGTCACCAGGCCCATCAGGCGGCCCAGGAGTCCGCCGCTGCTGTCGGTCACCGGGATCACGCCGACCGCGAAGGCGATCGGGACGACGACGGGGGCGGTCACCAGGTCGCCCTTGCGCACCCACACCGCGGTGAGCACGCACACCGGCAGGAACAGCACGCCGTACACCGTCAGCGAGCCGCCGAACAGCAGGTCGTCCAGGCAGCCGAGGACGAACATCACCGCCCCGCAGAACAGGCCGCCGCCCAGCCCGGTCAGCCGGGGGTTCGGCAGCCGTCGTACGGCCTCGACGAGCGGCGGACCGGGCTGCCGTACTGCCGAGGGGCGGGTGGCGGGGCGTTTCTGCACGGGCCTCTGCGCAGGTCGCGCACCACCGCCTGCCGTCCGGCCGCGGGCCGCCTGCGGGGGCAGCGGGGGTGTGCCTCGTCGCGTTCCGTTGTGCGGGGTTCGCGTCCTGTGTTGCTCCACTCGACCAACTTAGGTCGGTTTATGTGTCGAATCGCCCCTGGGACACGCCGTAGGGCGGACCTTGGCCATGCGTTCGATCGGTAGCCGGAGCGAGGTCGGGCACGCCGTAGACTGGTGGATCGGCCCAGCCCCTGAAGTGTCGCCTCCAGTCCTCCTCTCACGTACGGGAAGTCGCAACGTGTCGCTCACGATCGGAATCGTCGGTCTGCCGAATGTCGGCAAGTCGACCCTGTTCAACGCCCTGACCAAGAACGACGTGCTCGCGGCCAACTACCCGTTCGCCACGATCGAGCCGAACGTGGGCGTGGTCGGCGTCCCGGACGCGCGTCTGACGAAACTGGCCGAAATCTTCTCCTCGCAGCGCATCCTCCCGGCGACCGTGGACTTCGTCGACATCGCGGGCATCGTGAAGGGTGCCTCGGAGGGCGAGGGCCTGGGCAACAAGTTCCTGGCCAACATCCGCGAGTCCGACGCGATCTGCCAGGTCATCCGCGCCTTCAAGGACGAGAACGTCGTCCACGTCGACGGCAAGGTCTCGCCCAAGGACGACATCGAGACGATCAACACCGAGCTGATCCTCGCCGACCTCCAGACCATCGAGAAGGTCCTGCCGCGCCTCCAGAAGGAGTCGCGCATCAAGAAGGACGTGGCTCCGAAGGTGGCGGCCGTCGAGGCGGCGAAGGAGATCCTGGAGAGGGGCGACACCCTCTTCTCGGCAGGCATCGTCCAGGGCTCCGGCAACGAGGAACTCCTGCACGACCTGCACCTCCTGACGACCAAGCCCTTCCTCTACGTCTTCAACGTGGACGAGGACGAGTTGGTCGACGACGACTTCAAGGCCGAGCAGCGCGCTCTGGTCGCCCCTGCCGAGGCGATCTTCCTCAACGCCAAGCTGGAGGCGGACCTCGCCGAGCTGGACGAGGCCGACGCCATGGAGCTCCTGGAGTCGGTCGGCGCCGATGAGCCCGGC
This sequence comes from Streptomyces sp. NPDC001617, assembly GCF_053596855.1. Lineage (NCBI taxonomy): Bacteria > Bacillati > Actinomycetota > Actinomycetes > Kitasatosporales > Streptomycetaceae > Streptomyces > Streptomyces sp. NPDC001617. The sequence continues at coordinate 31,767 of NZ_JBSFHA010000092.1, read as the reverse complement.
CTCGCCACCCTGGCCCGCGTCGGCTTCAACACCCTCGGCCTGCAGACCTACCTCACGGCCGGCCCCAAGGAATCCCGCGCCTGGACCATCAAGAGGGGCGCCACCGCCCCCGAGGCCGCCGGTGTCATCCACACCGACTTCCAGAAGGGCTTCATCAAGGCGGAGGTCATCTCCTTCGAGGACCTGGTGGAGACCGGCTCGGTGGCGGAGGCCCGCGCGAAGGGGAAGGCGCGGATGGAGGGCAAGGAGTATGTGATGCAGGACGGGGATGTGGTGGAGTTCCGGTTCAGTTCATGAACAACGCGGCTCGTCCGAGCGGGGGCAGCCCTGACCCCGGAGCGGCGACGCTGGAGGACCGAGGGCCTCGACTCCGACAAGCCGGTCGGGTCTGGGGAGTACGGCCGTGACCTGCCGGCTCTCGCTTCCGCGTGCTGATGTGTGTCGGCCACCCTGTCCGGGCCCGTCAGCCTGACGCGCTCGCGGTCGTGCTCGCTGCCCGTCGGTACGCCGACGGGGGCATGCCCGTCCACCTTCGTACGGCACGCGTGAACGCGGCCGGGGTGGCGAAGCCCATCCGCGCCGCGATGGCGGTCACCGGCAGTCCGGCGGGTTCTGGTTCCGCCAGCAGGGCCAGCGCCTGCTCTCGCTGCTCGGCGTCGACCAGGGCGGAGAAGGAGAACCCCTCCTCCTGGAGCCGCAACTGGAGTGTGCGCCGGCCGACCGCCATCGTTCGCGCCACGTCCGCGAGTCGCGGCGGACCGGCCGCGCCCGAACCCTGCTGCAGAACCGCCCGTACCTTCGAGGACCACGACGTGCGGTCCACCGAGAGCTGCCGCTGTGCATAGGGAGCGACCATCGCCAGCACCACCGGATCGGCGTGCCGTACCCGCGCGCGAAGCGCACTCGGCCCGAACACGCAGGCATCCGTCGGCTGCCCGAACGCCACCGGGCCCAGTGCACGGTGGTATGCCTGCGGCCGCGCCGGCTCGGGCCTTCTCAGCAGCACCCGGTCCGGCGCCACCCCCTCCCCGGCGAGCCGACGAGCGATGGCACACAGCATCGCGAAACAGGCGTCGACGGTCTCCGGGTGCGCCGCGCCACCGTCGATGTCCCGCAGACTCACCGAAACCGTGGCCGCCCCATCACGACTGGTGGACCGCCGGACGACCAGCTCGTTACGGCCGACGAGGGAGTGAAAGCGCCCGAGGCTGTCCAGCATCGCGCCGACGTCGGGGCTGTTGGCGAGGATCGGCGCCAGCACTCCGCCGAGCGCGGTGGCGTCGGACGATGCCGCGAACGCCAGCCCGGGGTGCTCCACACCGCCTTGTCCCAGGGCCTCCCACAGCGGTGCGAGCCACTCTCCCCGAGCATGGTCATCCGCCGGTGAAAGATCCGGATCGGCGCCCCGCCCGAGCGCGTACGCCCGCAGTTCCGTCTCCATCAGGGCGGTGCCTCCCGGACCTTGGGTGTCCTGGAGCGCGGATGCGCGAGAAGGCAAGAGGGGTACGCCCACGGGAAAGCCCGCCTCCCGGTTCGCTGCGACGTTGGCTGCATGGAACTGAAAACCCCGGCACGACCGGGTCTGACCTACGGTACCTACCCCGTGCTCGCGACAGTGACGGCCATCGTGGTCTGGGCCGCCGTCACCCGCCGTCTGGCGATATCGCAGGACGCCGTCCTCGCTCTGCTGACCATCGGCACCGTCGCCGTGGCCTTCACCGTGGAGCGCGTCAACCCGCTCCTGGATCGCTGGCGGATGACCCGGGACAGCCTCGTCGGCCGTGATCTGCCGTTCATCGGCCTGGCCTTCGTGGTCGAGCAGGTCGCGACGATGGGCGTTTCCCTGGTCGCGGCCCGCTTCGTCCCGGACGGGGGCTTCGGACCGGTCGCGCGCCTGCCGCTGCTCGTCCAGGCCCTGGTCGTGCTGCTCGCCCTCGACCTGCTCTGGTACGGCTACCATCGGGCCGCGCACACGCTCCCGCGGCTGTGGCGGGCCCACGGAGTGCACCACGCGCCGTCCCAGCTCTACGTACTCATGCACCCGGTCTTTCACCCGATCGACCTGCTGGTCTCCCGGTTCGTGATCTCCCTGCTGGTGTTCCGGTTCAGCGGCGCCAACCCCGATGCAGCGTTCCTGGCCCTGGTGGTGCTGAACCTTCAGCAGACGATCAGTCACATCAACTCCGATATCCGTACCGGACCGCTGAACTATCTCCTGATCGGCGCCGAGACCCACCGCTGGCACCACGGCGCGGGAGAGCGGGTCAACTACAGCTCGGTACTGGCGGTCTGGGACATCGCCTTCCGTACCTTCGTGTACCAGCCCGACCGGGTGCCTGAACGTCTCGGGCTCGACGACCCCGCCTCCTACCCCGACCCGCGCCGATTCCACGCCACCCTCGCCTGGCCGTTCCGCCGGGCACGGACCCCGCAGCCGGCCCCGGCCGAGTGACCTCCCCGTTTCGGCGCTCCGGGCGCACATGGCCCGGAGCGCCGGACCGCGCGAGATGCGCCGGGTTGCCCGGGACCCGGCCCTCCTCCTGACCTGCGACAGAGACGAACCGGGCTGGCCGACGCCTGGTGCGGACGTGGCGAAGCGGTCCGCGGGTCCGGGGCAGACATGAAACTCCTGCCCCGGCGACCCCGCCGCCCGCACCAGCCGGACACCCGCGATCCCGTACGGGTGGAGGCGGTGCTGACGGCGGTCGTACCGCGTGCGGTGATCGACGTGACGTGACTGGTGCACGTCGGCGGCGACGCCGTCTTCCCCGGCAGCCGTGTCCGCTACGACGGGACCGGCGCCCCGGACCCGATCACACCGGGCGGGCTGCGAAGGCGGCCGCCGAGACGGCTCTGCGGATCCTGTGTCCGTCGAAGGATCGCCGCTACCGGGTGACGGATCCCTCCCTGCGGTTCTGGCTGCACCTGCTCGGCCCCTCCATGGAGGAGATCGAGCGAGGGCGGGGCGATCTGACCTTGGCGCGGATCAGGGAGAACTGGACCAGCTGGCGTGGACGGGCCGTCGAGCCCCTCATCCGCGAGGCCCTGGCGCGGATACTGCCCGACGACCGGCTGCCTGCGGCCCCCGCGGCGGCTACTGGACCCGCACCAACGACGTCGAGATCGATATCGTCGGGGCGGACCGGACCCCCATTGCCAAGGAGCTGCTCTTCGTCGGCTCCGTCAAGTGGCTGGAGCAGTCGCCCTTCGACCGGCACGACCTGGCAGCTCTCCACCGCCACCGCGCTGCCCTCACCCACGAACCTCTTCCCGTCGTGGCGGTCTCGCGCAGCGGAGTCGACTGCCCGGGCCTCGATGCCGCCTACGGCCCAGGCGATTTGCTGACCGCTTGGCCGCTGTGAGCGGCGGATGCCGGGTGAGGCACGGGAGTCGGTGGGATCTCGGCCCGTGCGGGTGCCGTTGTGCAGCGTTGGCGGTCCCGAGCCTTCCCCTGTTCTGTCGCGCATCCCGTGCCGGCCGGAGAAGTCCCGGGGTCGCGCAGGCCGCTCCGGACGATGTCACCGACCGGTTCGTGCAAGGACGGACGACATTCTCCGGGTGACCACCGCCCACCCGGACGCCCCGCCCGTCGCCACCCTCGACGACGTGCGCGCACGGCTCCTGCTGGCCCGCGTCGGCGACGAACTCGGTCAGGAGCCACGCCTGAGACATCCCGGTGTCGCCGCCATGGTCGCTCATGACACCGAGAACGGCACGGACTTCGTCGTCTCGGTCCTCGCCTGGCTGGAAGCCGTGGGCAACGTCGCTGAGGCCGCGGCACGCCTGGGCGTGCACAAGAACACCCTCCGCTACCGCCTGCGCCGCAGCGCCGAGCTCTTCGACATGCCCCTGGAACAGCCCGACGACCGACTCTCGGTCTGGCTCCAACTGCGCCTTCTCCAGCGCTGAACGCGCACGGCTACGACAGCTACGAGGGATTCGCGTGCCCCGAAAAGTCACCCGGCAGACAGCAATGGGTGTGCGCAGAGCCGCTCGGCCGCGCGCGTGAAGTGCGGCTCCTCGGCGACCGCGACGAAGTACCGCAGGTCCCGCACTTGGACGTCCGTCGTAAGGACCATCGGTTGTCGGCGTGGGTCTTGGACGGGCGGCCGGTGCCCGGAGCAGGCTGGTCGATGACCGACCGAGGGAGGACACGTCTCATGAACAAGGTGTGGCTGATCACCGGAGCGAGCAGCGGGCTCGGGCGGGCGATCGCGGAGGCGGCCGTCGCCGCCGGTGACGTGGTGGTGGGCGCCGCCCGGCGGCCCGAGGGGCTGGACGACCTGGTGGCCGCCCACCCGGACCAGGTGGAGGCACTACGGCTGGACGTCGCCGACGTCACCGCCGCCGGGCCCGCGGTACGGGACGTGATCGCCCGGCACGGCCGGATCGACGTCCTGGTCAACAACGCGGGCCGAACCCACGTCGGCGCCTTCGAGGAGACCACCGACGCGGAGTTGCGCGACCTGTTCGACCTGCACGTGTTCGGACCGGCGGCCCTTGCGCGTGCGGTGCTGCCGCACATGCGCGAGCGGCGCTCGGGGGCGATCGTGCAGATGAGCAGCATGGGCGGACAGATGTCCTTCGCGGGCTTCTCCGCGTACAGCGGAACCAAGTTCGCGCTGGAGGGCCTGTCCGAAGGGCTCGCGGACGAGGTGCGGGACTTCGGCATCAAGGTGCTGATCGTGGAGCCGGGGGCCTTCCGCACCGCGCTGTTCGACACCAGCCGCGCAGGCGTCAGCGCGGACAGCGGGGTGTACGCCACGGTGAGCGCGACCCGAGGCGTGGTCTCCGGTGGCGACGGCACCCAGCCCGGCGACCCGGCCAAGGCCGCCGCCCTCGTCCTGGCCGCGCTCGACGCCGAGCGGACTCCGCTGCACCTGCCGCTCGGCGAGGACGGCGTCGAGGCCGTCCTCGGCAAGCTCGACCAGGTGCGCACGGAGATCGCGGCCTGGGAGAAGCGCACCCGCGCGACGGCCTTCGACGACTGACCTCCGCCGCCCTCGCCCACGAGCCGCTGGCGATGCCCGCTGTCAGTCCCCGGTGCGAAGATGTGCGTGGTGGGGCGGACGGCACGTGAGGGGTGGCATGGCGGACGTGGGGGAGGTGCGGGTACCGCCCGTGGGGCGGCGGGCCCGGGAGCTCTGCGGGCAGGGCACGCGGTTGTACGACGCCGCACGCGCCGTTCTCGACGATCACGCCCGCGCCCTCGACGCCGTCCGGTCCGCCCTCGCCCCGCTCCGGGACGAACTGGTCGCCGCAGAGCTCGAGTCGATCCCGGTGGCCCGGCTGAAGGACGCCACCGAGGGGCGGCTGCGGCTCGCGGCCGTCCAGGCGGCCGGGTTCGGGTCCGTGCGGGACGTGTACGCGGCGAGCCGGTACGAGCTGCGGCAGATCCCCGGCGTCGGCGCCCAGACCGCCGACCAGGCCCTCGCCGCCGCCCGCCAGATCGCCCGGGCCGTCGAGGAGACCGTCGCCGTACGGATCGACGTCGAGCACCCCGAGCCCCGCACCACGGCCCTCGTCGTCGCCCTGCACCGCCTCGTCGAGGCCGGACCCGAGCTGCGCAAGGCCGTCGACAGCGCCGATCAACTCCAGCGCGGACTCGCTGAGTTGCTGCCCGCCGCCCGGTCGGCTTCCAGTCGGCTCCGGCTCGCCCTCACCGGCCGCCACCGCAAGGCCGCCGCCCTCGCCGCCACGGTGGAGCTGCGCGAACTGGTCGCCGAGGCGGAAGCCAGGGGCACCCGCCTCCAGCTGGCCCAGGCGTCGACCGACCTGCTCCGCTCCCCGGCCGCCGACATCGAGGCCTGGGTCGACTTCGAGCTCCGTTCCGCCGAGTACTACAGCCTCCTCGCCGAGGTCTCCGAGCACCGCCCGGACGAGGCGGCGGCCGAGGGCTTCCTGCCCTCCGAGGTGGCCGAGCGGGTGCGCGCGCAGCCGCTCGACGACACCCACAGCCGGGTCTCGCTGCGCGGCTACCAGTCCTTCGGCGCCCGTTTCGCCCTCGCCCAGCGCAGAGTCCTCCTCGGCGACGAGATGGGACTCGGCAAGACGATCCAGGCCATCGCCGCCCTCGCCCATCTCGCGGCCGAGGGCCACAGCCACTTCCTGGTGGTCTGCCCGGCCGGTGTGCTGATCAACTGGACCCGGGAGATCCGCGCCCGCAGCACCCTGCGCGCGGTGCCGGTGCACGGCCCCGACCGGCAGGACGCCTTCGCCGAGTGGCGTGAGCGCGGCGGCGTCGCCCTGACCACCTTCGACCTGCTGCACACCCTCCCCGAACCGGACGGCACCAGGCCGGGCATGCTCGTCGTCGACGAGGCGCACTACGTCAAGAACCCCGACACCCGCCGCGCCAGGTCCATCGCGGCCTGGACGCGGACCTGCGACCGCGTTCTCTTCCTCACCGGCACCCCGATGGAGAACCGCGTCGAGGAGTTCCGTACCCTCGTCCGCCACCTCCAGCCGGAGCTGCTGCCCGCCATCCACGACAGCGACGCGGCGGCCGGACCGCACGTGTTCCGCAGATCGGTCGCGCCCGCCTACCTCCGCCGCAACCAGCAGGACGTACTCACCGAACTCCCGGCCCTGCTCCAGGTCGACGAGTGGGAGGAGTTCAGCGCGGCCGACGAGGACGCGTACCGCACGGCGGTCGCCGAGGGGAACTTCATGGCGATGCGCCGGGCCGCGTACGCCGACCCGGAGAAGTCCGCGAAGCTCCAGAGGCTGCGCGAACTGGTCGCGGAGGCGGCGGCCAACGGCCTGAAGGTCGTGGTCTTCTCGTACTTCCGTGACGTCCTGGCGGCCGTCCAACTCGCCCTGCGAGGCCAGGCGTTCGGCCCGATATCGGGCAGCGTCCCGGCCGCCCGCCGTCAGCGGCTCGTCGACGACTTCACGGCCGCCGGCGGGCACGCCGTGCTGCTCGCGCAGATCGAGGCCGGCGGTGTGGGCCTCAACCTCCAGGCCGCGTCCGTCGTCATCCTCTGCGAACCGCAGGTCAAACCCACCCTGGAGCACCAGGCCGTGGCCCGCGCCCACCGCATGGGCCAGGTCCGCCCGGTGCAGGTCCACCGTCTCCTCGCCACCGACAGCGTCGACGACCGCCTCCTGCGCATCCTGAAGAACAAGGACCGCCTTTTCGACGCCTACGCCCGCCGCAGCGACACAGCCGACGCCACCCCGGACGCGGTCGACGTCTCCGACGCCGGCATCGCGCGCCGGATCGTGGAGGAGGAACAGCGCAGACTCGCGGGGGAGCGGGTCGGCGGCCCGTCCGCTCAGGGCCAGAACTCCACGGAGTCGTCGAGATCCTCGGGGTAGGCCACCGCCCGGACAGTCCGATCAGTGAACGGCATTCCACCCCCAGCAGCCCCGTGCTTACCATGCGCCCAGTCGTAGTCCGGCCCCGCACGCAGGGACATACGGCTCCGCACCCCTCCGCGCAGCCCCCGCGGCGCCGCCTGAACCAGGAGCACGGTACCCGTGTCCATACCCCCGTCCCCAGGGCCCGGCCGGCCCCAGGAACCCCAAGGGCCGGCGCCGCAGGGCGAGTTCCCGCAGGGGCCCTACGCCCAGGGGCCGTACGGCTATCCCTACCCGCCGCCGCCCTATCAGGCCTGGGGGCAGGGGTACAGCCCGTACAACCGCCCCGCCCCGGTCAACACGTTCGCCATCGCCTCCCTGGTCCTCGGCATCCTCTGCTGTGTCCCCGGCCTCGGTCTGCTTCTCGGTCTGATCGGGCTCGGGCAGATCCGCAGGAGCGGTGAGCGGGGCAAGGGCATGGCGGTCGCCGGGTCGGTTCTGTCCTCGCTCGGGCTCGCGCTGTGGACGCTGCTGCTGGCGACGAACGGCATCTCCGAGTTCTGGTCCGGCTTCAAGGACGCCGCCCACGACAACGGCAGCGCGTACACCCTCACCAAGGGCGAGTGCTTCGACGCCCCGAGCGGTTCGCTGGAGGGCATGACCTACGACGTCGACAAGGTGCCCTGCACCGGACAGCACGACGGCGAGGTCTTCGCCTCCTTCGCGATGCGCGGCGGCTCCACCTACCCCGGGGACACCAAGGTCACCGATGTCGCCGACAGGCGGTGCTACGCGCTGCGCTACGACTACGCCATGGACGCCTGGGCCGTACCGGACGACGTCGACGTCTACTACCTCACGCCGACCCGGCAGAGCTGGCGGCTCGGCGACCGGGAGATCACCTGCGTCTACGGCAACACCGACGCCAAGGCGGGCCTGACCGGCTCGCTGCGCAACGACGGCCGCTCGCTGGACGCCGACCAGATGGCATACCTGAAGGCCGTGAACCTGGAGAACAAGGCCCTCGACAGCCAGCCCCAGGACACCCCCGACGACGACCTGAAGGCCAGCACGGACTGGGCGGGGCGGGTCTCGGACGCGCTCGGCAAGGAGACCGGTGCGCTGCGCGGGCACGCCTGGCCGACCGGATCGAAGGCCCCGGTCACGGCCGTGGCGGGACAGGTGGAGGCGATCCGGAAGGAGTGGGCGAAGGCGGCGAAGGCCCCCGACGCCGACGCCTTCTACAGCGCCCACGACCGGATCATGGTGCTGTCCACCCCGGGCAGGTCCGTCACCGCCCGCAAGGCTCTGGGGCTGGCCACCACCCCGCCCGCCGCCGGGGACGAGGACGGCGGAGGAGACGACACCGGAGGCGCTTCCGAACTCGAGGTGTGACGGCGGCCATAGTGGGCAGAAAGTGCCTGCGTAAAGCCCTCACCGGTCACATGTCATCACATCGAGTGATTCTCTGGCCTTTGCTTGCATGGTGGAACCCACGGTTGCCAGGCTGTTGCTGTCTGTACAACCTGATGGGAGCGGCCAGTGACTTTCGGTGAGCAGCCGGCGTACTTGCGTGTCGCGGGTGATCTCCGCCAGAAGATCGTCAACGGCGCACTGCCACCGCACACCCGTCTCCCCTCCCAGGCCAGAATCCGCGAGGAGTACGGCGTCTCGGACACCGTCGCGCTGGAGGCGCGCAAGGTGCTGATGGCAGAGGGCCTGGTCGAGGGCCGCTCCGGCTCGGGTACGTACGTCCGTGAACGCCCCGTCCCCCGTAGCGTCGCCCGCTCCGGCTTCCGTCCGGACGGCGGGGCGACCCCCTTCCGCCAGGAGCAGGCCGACGGCGGGGCGCGCGGCACCTGGGAGTCCAGCAGCGAGCAGACGGAGGCGAGCGGCGCCGTCGCCGAGCGGCTCTCCATCAAGGCCGGCGACCGTGTGATGTGCACCCGCTACGTCTTCCGCGAGTCCGGTGAGGCGATGATGCTCTCCACCTCCTGGGAGCCCCTCGCGGTCACCGGCCGCACCCCCGTGATGCTCCCCGAGGAGGGCCCCCTCGGCGGCATGGGCGTGGTCGAGCGCATGGCGGCGATCGACGTGATCGTGGACAACGTCACCGAGGAGGTGGGCGCCCGCCCCGGCCTCGCGGAGGAACTGCTCGCCCTGGGCGGCGTCCCCGGCCATGTCGTCCTGGTCGTCCAGCGCACGTTCTACGCCTCGGACCGCCCGGTGGAGACCGCCGATGTCGTGATCCCCGCCGACCGCTACCGGGTCGCGTACCACCTCCCGGTGAAATAGCGCACACCTTTACGGCGGTTACTCCCGGGAGCACCCTGCCGCACCTTCTTCCAATGGCGCCCGGAGCTGCCCGCGCGCCGGTGGAATCGAGCCGTATTCGCAGGTGGCCGCCCACCTGCCCGACATGCCCCTGACCGGATGCGTCGCCCTGCCCGGACGGCGCATCCGCCGTCGTGCGCCCCCTGGGGTCTGGCCGGTTGCGTACCTCTTTGTGAAAAGTCGTATTCGCTGCGTGAAGGTAAGGCGTAGGCTCGGGCATATGCGGATTGCGGTTTCCTTAGTGGGTGGGGCACGGCACGTCCCGCGAGCGACAGGCGGCGGTGCCGGGACGGGAAGGAGCGGTGGGGCTCGATGAACGACGGCACGATCACTCTTCCCTGGCTCGTCATACGACAGGACGACAACGGCAACCGCTACCGCGTGGGCCGCTACGCGACGAGGGCCGAGGCCCAGAAGATCGCGGACAGCCTCGACGACCGCGGTCACAAACAGCTCTACTGGGTCGAACGCATCGGCCAGAACGGTCACTCGGGCCAACACGGCACCAGCGCGGTCAACTGACCCCGCTGCCGTAGGCTCCCGCGCATGACGGAACGGATCGTGGTGGTGGGAGCCGCCCTGCTCGACGACGACCACCTCCTCGCCGCGCGCCGCAACGCACCACCGGCCCTGGCCGGCCGCTGGGAGCTGCCGGGCGGCAAGGTGGAGCCGGGGGAGACCCCGGAGGTGGCCCTGGTCCGCGAGCTGAGGGAGGAGCTGGGGGTCGAGGCGGAGGTCCTGGAGCGCGTGCCCGGGGAGTGGCCCCTGAAGCCCCCGTACGTCCTCCAGGTCTGGTCGGCGCGTCTCCTCCCGGGTTCCCCCGCTCCCAAGCCCCTCCAGGACCACGACGACCTGCGCTGGCTCAGAACTCCGGACGAACTCTGGGACGTCGACTGGCTCGACCAGGACGTGGAAGCGGTACGGGCCCTGCATACCGCTTTCTTCTAGAACCCTCGCTTTCTTCCGTGACCCCGGTTTCTTGTGGAACCCCCGGTACGCCGTTGGTGCCACAGCGCGCCCAGCCGGACGGTACTCACTCTTGAATATCGGGTATGTGCCCATTAACCCCACGAAATCGGACACGGGTGGGCACGTGATCGACACCGATGGCGACTGCGCCGAGTGGACGTTCCCGGCAGAACCCGGCGCCGTCCGCACCGCCCGCGCGGCGGTCCGCAGTCAACTGCGCACCTGGTCCCTCGACGCCCTGGCCGACCTCACTGCCCTGCTGGTCAGTGAGCTGGTGACCAACTCCCTGCGGCACGCCACCGGCCCCATCGGCGTCCGCCTGGTCCGCCCCGTCGGCCTCCCCGACGTACTCCTCGTGGAGGTCTCGGACCCGCTCCCCGACCCGCCCCGCGAGCGGGTCGCCCACCCCGAGGACGAGAGCGGCCGGGGCCTGCAGCTGGTCGCGCACTCCTCCCACCGCTGGGGCACGAGACCGGGCGCGGCGGGCAAAACGGTCTGGTTCGAGCTGGTGGTTCCGGGCTGAACGGCGGCCGAACACCGTGTACGCGGGCGTCCCGAATGTCGACGTACTGGTTCAGGCCAGTGGCGGTTGTCGTCCGGCGTGATTCGAGGGCGTGTTGGCTGGTTAGAAGACTGGAAGTGTTGTCACGGCCGGGACCGAAAACCGCCGGGAACGTGCTGTGATCGTGAACACCGTGTTGTGCGGCGCCGTAGTGCTGGATACTGCGGGCAGCCGCCCCCGGTGACCGGTGCCGGACGCGGTGAGCTGGAGGGGACGGTTCGCGTGAGCGAGATACCAGCGAAGGCCACGGAGTCCGAGGACCCGTCGGACGGCGCGAGGGCAAGGGGCGCGGGTGATGCCGCGGTGTCCTCGTCCGGGCTGTCCGCGTCGGGCAGGGCGGCCCGGGACATCGGCCTCGGTGACGAGCCCACCGGCGACGCCATCTGGCAGAGCAGTCCACCCGGCTCGATCTACGACTACATCAAGGTCGCGTCCTTCTCCATCGGCCCCGACGGCCTGGTCGACCAGTGGAGCCTGCGCGCCGAGCAGCTCTTCGGCATCGCCGCCGAGCGCGCCGTCGGCATGGACCCCATCGAGGCGTTCATCGACCCCGATCTGCGCGAGCAGGGCCAGCGCAAGATGGCCGAGATCCTCGACGGCCGGGAGTGGACCGGGGTGGTCCCGTTCCGGGCGCCGCTGCCGCCCGAGGACGGGGACGGCGTGCGGGAGGGGCTCGCCGAGGTCTACGTGATGCCGACGCGGACCGAGGACGGCGAGAAGGCCGCCGTCTGCATCGTCGTGGACGTGCGCACGCTGCGTAGCATCGAGACCGACCTTGCCGCCTCGCAGTCGATTTTCGGTCAATCTCCGTTCGGGTTCCTTCTGATCGACACCGATCTGCGGGTCCGCCGGGCCAACCAGCAGTTCGCCAACACCTTCGGCGGCGTGTTCGGCAACTCGCCCGACGACCACCGCGGCCGTGGCGTGCACGACTATCTGCGCAGCCCGGAGGCCGAGCGGGTCACCGCGACCCTGCGCCGGGTCCTGGAGACCGGCGACTCCATCACGGACATGCATGTCACCGGCTTCTTGCCGGGATCCGACGAACGCCGGCACTGGTCGATCAACCTCTACCGCGTGCACAGCGGCTCCGGCCGCCCCATCGGCATCGCCTGGCTCGGAACCGACATCACCTCGCGGCGTGCCGCAGCCCGGGAAGCGGCCGCGGCGCGGCGCAATCTCGCCCTTCTGAACGAGGCCGGTGCCCGCATCGGCAACTCCCTCGACCTGGAGACCACGGCCCGTGAACTCCTCGACGTCGTCGTCCCCGGCTTCTGCGACCTGGCCACGGTCGACCTCTACCAGGGTCTGCTGGCCGGTGACGAGACCCCGCCGGGCCTCGCCGACGGCAGCGCGGAGCTGCGCCGGGTCGCGTTCGCCAGCGCGGTCTCCGACGCCCCGTTCATCGGCTCCGGCCCGCCCGTCTCGGTCGGCGCGGTCCACCACTTCCCCTTCAACTCGCCCTGCGCGGACGCCCTGCGCACCGCCCGCACCCAGCTGGTCCCCGCCGAGGAGGGCGGCCTCGTCCAGTCCACGCTGGCCGTGCCGATGGTCGCCCACGACACCGTCGTAGGACTCGCGCAGTTCGCCCGTACGAAGGGCAGCGAGCCGTTCGGGGACCGGGACCGTGACCTCGCGGTGGAGCTGGCGGCCCGTGCGGCCGTCTGTATCGACAACGCGCGTCTGTACCGCCGCGAGCACGAGCGCGCGCTGATACTGCAGCGGTCGCTCCTCCCGCCGGGCGACCCGGTCGCCTCCGGCCTGGACATCGCCTGCCGCTACCTGCCCGGCAACTCCTCCTCCGACCGCCCCAGCGAGGTCGGCGGCGACTGGTTCGACGTCATTGAACTGCCGGGCCACCGTACGGCGTTGGTGGTCGGGGACGTCATGGGCCGGGGTCTACGCGCGGCGGTCGCGATGGGTGAACTCCGGTCCGCGGTAAGGACACTCGCCCTGCTGGACCTCGAACCGGCGGAAGTCCTGAGCGCGTTGGACGAGATCGCTCGGGGCCTCGGCGCACCGGGCGGTGTCCAGCAGGCGACGCGTGCGGCCCGCCGCCCGCGCGAGGCGGACCTCTCCGAGGTGTACCTCGCGACCTGCGTCTACGCGGTCTACGACTCCGTCACGCGCCGCTGCACCTTCGCCAACGCGGGGCATCTGCCGCCGGTGCTGGTCGAACCCGGCGAGGACGCGCTGATGCTGGACGTGCCACCGGGGATGCCGCTAGGTGTCGGTGGGGAGCCCTTCGAGGAGGTCGAGGTCGAACTACCCGAAGGTGCGCTGTTGGCGCTCTACACGGATGGACTGGTCGAATCCCGCGACCATCCGCTGGACGAGGGTCTCCAGGCGTTCGTGGGCGCGCTGACCGACCCCAGCCGGCCCTTGGAGGACGTCTGCGACCACGTCCTCAACACCCTCGACACGCATCACGGCGAGGACGACATCGCGCTGCTGATGGCCCGTGTGCAGGGGTTGCCGGTCGGTTCGGTCGGTGACTGGACGCTGCCGCGCGAGCCGCGGAGTGTGGGGCGGGCTCGGGAGTACGCCCGGGGGCAGTTGCTGTCGTGGGACCTCGAACCGCTCGTCGACACGACGGAGTTGCTGGTCAGCGAGCTCGTCACCAATGCCTTGCGGTATGGCGAGGGTGAGATCAGATTGCGGCTGCTGCTGGATCGGACGCTGGTGTGTGAGGTCTGGGACTCGGGCCTGGTCCAGCCTCGGCGTCGGCGGGCGCGGGATACGGATGAAGGGGGCCGTGGGCTGCAGCTGGTCGGGTTGCTGTCGGCGGCCTGGGGCTCGCGTCGCACCCCGCGCGGAAAGACGGTGTGGTTCGAACTGCCGTTGCCGGACGGGGAGACGGGGCTGGCGGATCCTGCGGAGGCTTTGCTCAGTCTGTTCTGAGGGAAGTCGTCCGTTTCAGGGCGTTGTTGTGGGCCGGCGATGGTGAGTGCGGGGGCCGCCGAAGCTTGTAGGCGTGCCCTCGGTCTGGTGGCCGTGCGTGCGGACGTCCTGTTCGGCCCGTTCGCGCGCCTGGCGCGCCAGGGTGTCGGCTGCCACGGTGTCGGCGGTGAGGAGGCGTTGGGCCGCTGCGAGTTGGATGCGAGCCGTGCTGTGGATGGTGCTCCGGTGCACGGCTACGAAGCCGTCCGCGCCGGCGACGGTGTTGCGGGCGACCAGCAGACCCGCGGCCGACAGGACGCCGCCCTCCGCCTCGACGGCCCGCACGATTCGGCGCAGGGCATCGAGGGGGTCGTAGGGCCCGGTGGTCAGTTCCTCTCGTACGGCGGCCAGGACGAGGTCGGCGCGTGCCGTGTCCGGTGCCCCCGCGCGTGCCGCCTCCGCGCCCGTCAGCGTGGCCGGGACCAGGGCCGCGGCGGACGTCAGGTCCGTCGCCAGGCGGTCGATGCCGGTCAGGAACTCCGTGGCCTGGGCCGTGGCGCCCTCGGCGGCGCGGAGGTGGAGGGCGGCGGCCTTGGCTTCGCCCCTGTCGGAGGCCTGGCGGGCCTGGTTGAGGTGAGTCGTGGCGTGCACCAGGCGGTCCTTGGCCTGTTCCACGTGGCCGGTGACGGAGTCGACCGCGGCGGGGCCGTACCGCCTGCCGAGGCCGGTCAGGGTCGCCTCCACAGCGCCCGTACGTCCCGCGAGCTCCCGGAAGCGGCTCTCCGCGACCGCCAGCGCTTGCCCCATCCCGGCGCCGGCCAGGTCCCGCAGCCGGTCGAAGCCGTCTGCCTCCGCGTCCAGCCGCCGCCCCGCCTCCTGGCACCGCCCGACGATCCCGGCGAGCACGTGCCGCCGAGCCGCCTCGTCCTCCAGGACCCCGCCGTCGTACTGCTGCCGTATCCGGAAGGCGGCCGCCAGCTCGGCCTCGGCGTCCCGCAGGGCCCGTGCGAAGGGGGCGACCGCCTCGGTCCCGGCCCGCGCCTCGGCGAACCCGAGCTCCTCGCGGCTGGTCCGCACCCAGTCGTCGGCCTCGACGAGCAACGCCCGTGCCTGTTCGTCCAGTTCGGTGAGGGGCGGTGATACGGCGGCCCCGGCGGGAGCGGTGCCACCACCGGGCGTCGTCCGCGTCCGGGCCCTCCGTGTGCGCCGCACATAGCCGTACCCGGCGAGGACGCCCACCGCCCCCACCGCGGCCAACGGCAGCACCAGATCGGTGGCCGACGTCTCGTCCGCCACGGCGGCGCCGGCGCTGGTGGTCGCCGGGTGCGCGCGCGTCTGCGGAACCGGGACGTCGTGGTTGACCGTCATCCCCGGCAACACCAGCCACGCCACCCCGGCCAGCCCGCCGACCAGGGTGTGCACGACCCGCACGGATATGTGCGACGGGGAGCCCCGCCGCGGCCGGCCCCGGATCAAGGATGACGTCACATTTCGGAGCGTATGGGTGGAAATGCGGGCGCGCGACCGGGGTGGGTCGGGGGCGTGACGGGGGTGGTGCCGGGGCGGGGGAGCCACGGATGAGGACCGGGCGAGGACGCTCCAGAACCGGCACGGACGGATGCGGACGGATGCGGACGGATGCGGGTGGACGGGGAGCGGGGATGGAGCGGGTGGAGGGGGTGCCGGGGCGGCTGAGGGGGCCGGCGTGAATGCGGGGACGGCAGCGGAGGCCGTCGTGGACGCGGGGGACCGGAGCGGAGGCGGGTGGCACCGTGGGCGGGGCGGACGAGGGCATCGCGGCCGAGGAGAAGGGCTGGACGGCGTACCAGGAGGACTGGGTGCGCTGAGAAAACCACCTGCCGTCGGCCGGGGCCGGATGCGAGGATCCGGCGAATGACCCGTACCCGCAGCCCCCTCACCCGCGACGACCTCGCCCCCCTCACCCGCGCCGCGCTCGGCCCCCACCGCACCCTCACGGCCGTCACCCGCCTGCGGGGCGGGACCAAGAAGGGCGTCTACCGCCTCACCTTCGATGACGACACGGCCGCGCCCACCACCGCCATCGCCTATGTCTGGTCCCCGGACGAGGACTACTGGGACGCCGCCCCGCCCGACCCCCGTGACCCCTTCTCCCACGGCACCGGCCTCGACCTGTTCACCGCGGCCCACGACCGCCTCACCGCCGCCGGCGTGCGCACCCCCCGGCTCCTGCACACCGACGCCACGCACACCCATCTCCCGGCCGACGCGGCGATCGTCGAGGACGTCACCGGCGGCAGCCTGGAGGAGGCGTTGGAACGCGACCCGGACGCGGCGCCCGTCCTGCTCGGGCGCCTCGCCGACACGCTCTCCGCCCTGCACGCCGTCCACGGCCCGACCTTCGGCAAGGTCGCCGTCGTCGACAACGGCGGTACCTCGGACGCCATGTCCTGCGAGCAGCGCGTCACCGACGGCGCCCTGCGCTCCATCGAGAAGATCGCCGTACGGGACCCGCGAGCCGCCGCCGCCCGCGAGCGACTAAGGGAAGCCGTGAGGACTTTGGCCGCCGAGGTTCGTCCCCGCAGCCGACCCCACTCCCTCATCCACGCAGAACTCGGCCCGGACCACGTGCTGCTGACGCCCAGCGGCCGACCCGCCCTCATCGACATCGAAGGGCTGCTGTACTTCGACGTGGAGTGGGAGCACGTCTTCCTCAGGATCCGCTTCGGTCCGCACTACGACGCCCTGCGCGTCCCCGGCCTGGACGAGGCCCGGCTGCGCCTCTACCGCCTGGCCATGCACCTGAGCCTGGTCGCCGGCCCCCTCGAACTCGTCGAGGGGGACTTCCCCGACCCGGACGGCATGCGGGCGATCGCGGAGCACAACCTCCAGCAGGCCCTCAGTCTGCTGCCGACCGTCTCCTGATCTTCGAACCCAGCCACACCAACGGGTCGTACTTGCGGTCAACCGCCCGTTCTTTCAAGGGAATCAGCGCGTTGTCCGTGATCTTGATGCCCTCGGGGCAGACCTCCGTACAGCACTTGGTGATGTTGCAGTAGCCGAGGCCGTGTTCGTCCTGGGCGGTCTTCTTGCGGTCCAGGCCGGTCTCGGCGGCCGCGTCGAGCGGGTGCATGTCCAACTCCGCGACCCGCATCAGGAAGCGCGGGCCGGCGAAGGCGGGCTTGTTCTCCTCGTGGTCGCGGACGACATGGCAGGTGTCCTGGCACAGGAAGCACTCGATGCACTTGCGGAACTCCTGCGAGCGGTCGACGTCCTCCTGCATCATCCGGTACTCGCCGGGGCCCACACCCTCCGGCGGCACGAACGCCGGGACCTCGCGCGCCTTGGTGTAGTTGAAGCCGACGTCCGTGACGAGGTCCCGGACGACCGGGAAGGCGCGCAGGGGCGTGACGGTGATCGTCTCCTCGCGGGTGAAGACCGACATGCGCGTCATGCACATCAGACGTGGGCGGCCGTTGATCTCCGCCGAGCACGAACCGCACTTGCCCGCCTTGCAGTTCCAGCGGACGGCCAGGTCCGGGGCCTGGGTGGCCTGGAGGCGGTGGATGATGTCGAGCACCACCTCGCCGTCGTTGACCTCGACCTTGAAGTCCTCCAGGCCGCCGCCCTTGACATCACCCCGCCACACCTTGAAGCGGGCCTCGTAGCTGCTCACTCGTACAGCTCCTCTTCGGCGAGGTACTTGACCAGCTCTTCCTTGTCGAAGAGGGCGAGCAGGTCGGCGCGGATGGGTTCGGTGGTCTCGCGGGTGAGGGCGATCTGGCCGCGGACCGGGTCCGTCGCCGCCAGCCCGCCCGTGGGATCGGTGAGCCCGCACAGCAGATTGATGTTGCGCCACTTGCGGTCCATCGTCGGGTGGTCCTCGCGGGTGTGGCCGCCGCGCGACTCGGTGCGCTCCAGCGCGGCCCGGGCCACACACTCGCTGACCAGCAGCATGTTGCGGAGGTCGAGGGCGAGGTGCCAGCCCGGGTTGAACTGGCGGTGGCCCTCGACTCCGGCCCGACGCGCCCGTACGCGAAGATCCGCCAGCTTCTCCAGGGCCTGCTCCATCTCGCCCTCGCGGCGGATGATGCCGACGAGGTCGTTCATGGTCTGCTGGAGTTCCTGGTGGAGGGTGTACGGGTTCTCGGGCGGGCGTCCGTCGTCCTCGCCGGGGGCGGGGCCCTCGGCGGAGAAGGGGCGCAGGGCCTCCGCGGCCGCCGTGTCGATCTGGACGTCGTCCACCGGCGGGCGCTGCGATGTCAGCCCCGTCGCGTACTCGGCCGCGTGCCAGCCCGCCCGCCGTCCGAAGACCAGCAGGTCGGAGAGGGAGTTGCCGCCCAGGCGGTTGGAGCCGTGCATGCCGCCCGCGACCTCGCCGGCCGCGAACAGGCCCGGCACCCCGCGTGCCGCCGCCGTGTCGGACTCGACCGCGATACCGCCCATCACGTAGTGACAGGTCGGTCCGACCTCCATCGCCTCCGCCGTGATGTCGACGTCCGCCAGCTCCTTGAACTGGTGGTACATGGAGGGGAGCCGGCGCTTGATGACCTCCGCGGGCATGCGGGTGGACACGTCGAGGAAGACGCCGCCGTGCGGCGAGCCCCGGCCCGCCTTCACCTCGGAGTTGATCGCCCGGGCGACCTCGTCACGCGGCAGGAGCTCCGGTGGACGCCGGTTGTTGTCCGGGTCCTCGTACCAGCGGTCGCCCTCCTCCTCCGACTCGGCGTACTTCTCCTTGAAGACGTCGGGGATGTAGTCGAACATGAAACGTTTTCCGTCGGAGTTGCGGAGCACTCCACCGTCGCCCCGGACGGACTCGGTGACCAGAATCCCCTTCACCGAGGGCGGCCAGACCATTCCCGTCGGGTGGAACTGCACGAACTCCATGTTCAGCAGGGGTGCGCCGGCCAGCAGCGCCAGCGCGTGGCCGTCGCCGGTGTACTCCCACGAGTTCGACGTGACCTTGAAGGACTTGCCGATACCGCCCGTCGCGATCACCACGGAGGGGGCTTCCAGGACGAAGAAACGGCCGGTCTCACGTTCGTAGGCGAAGACTCCCGAGACCCGGCTGCCGTCTTTGAGGATCCGCGTGACCGTGCACTCCTGGAACACCTTCAGGCGGGACTCGTAGTCGCCGGTCTCCTTCTTGTCCTCCTGCTGCAGCGACACGATCTTCTGCTGGAGCGTGCGGATGAGTTCGAGCCCTGTCCGGTCACCCACGTGCGCGAGCCGTGGGTACTCGTGCCCGCCGAAGTTGCGCTGCGAGATCCGGCCGTCCTTCGTGCGGTCGAAGAGCGCGCCCCAGGTCTCCAGCTCCCAGACCCGCTGGGGAGCCTCCTGGGCGTGCAGTTCGGCCATGCGCCACTGGTTGAGGAACTTGCCGCCGCGCATGGTGTCCCGGAAGTGGACCTGCCAGTTGTCGTGCTCGTTGGCATTCGCCATGGCCGCGGCGATGCCGCCCTCGGCCATCACGGTGTGCGCCTTGCCGAACAGGGACTTGCAGATCACTGCCGTACGGGCGCCTCGCTCGCGCGCCTCGATGGCGGCACGGAGGCCCGCGCCCCCGGCACCGACCACGACGACGTCCCACTCCTGGCGGTCGACCACGGACATCAGAAGGCCCCACTCATCTCAGTCAGAAGAAGCGCGGATCGTCGAAGGCACCGGACGCGACCAGATAGACGTAGAAGTCGGCGAGCGCCACGCTCACCAACGACGCCCAGGCCAGCAGCATGTGACGGGCGTTCAGCTTCCCGACGAACTGCCATGCCTTGTAGCGCACGGGGTGCTTGGAGAAGTGTTTGAGCTTGCCGCCGACGATGTGCCGGCAGGAGTGGCAGGAGAGCGTGTACGCCCAGATCAGCGTGATGTTGACCAGGAAGACGACGGTGCCGAGGCCCGTGTGGCCCCAGTTCTCGTCCGTGTCACGGAAGGACAGCACGGTGTCGTAGGTCAGCACGCCCGCCACGAGGAGCGCCGCGTAGAAGAAGTAGCGGTGGATGTTCTGCAGGATCAGCGGGAAGCGGGTCTCGCCGGTGTACTTCTTGTGCGGCTCGGCGACCGCGCAGGCCGGGGGCGAGGCCCAGAAGCCCCGGTAGTAGGCCTTGCGGTAGTAGTAGCAGGTCAGGCGGAAGCCCAGCGGGAAGATCAGGATGATGATCGCCGGGGAGATCGCCCACCAGCTGCCGAAGAGGTCGGCGTTGGGGCCCGAGGGCATGTTCTTGCAGTTCTCCGCCAGACACGGCGAGTAGAACGGCGAGACGTACGGCGCCGAGTAGTAGTCCGCGTTCGCGAAGGCCCGCCATGTCGAGTACACGATGAAGGCCAGCAGTCCGGCCGCGGTGACGGCGGGGGCCAGCCACCAGCGGTCGGTGCGCAGATGCGGGGCGTCGATCGCGGCGCGCGTACCGGTTCTGACGCCGCCGCTGTTCAGATGTGGTTCCGTACCAGTGGCCAACTCATGACTCCGGTCGGTGTCGGGGGGCGGCGCTCAGCGGTGTTCGGGCCCGTGGTGCGCGCCGAGACCCTCGTCGTCGGTGTCCGTCCACAGAGCGTCGTCGTACGGCTGGTCGGGGATGGTGACGAGTTCGGGCTTGCGGGGCGCGGTCTGGACCGAGGCCACCGCGCGGAGGAGCTGGACGCTCTCGCGCAGGTGATCGGCGTCGGCGCGGACCCTGCGCATGTCCAGGTTGGTGCTGCCGAGCTGCTGTTCCAGGCGGCCCACCGACCGGGACAGGTCGTCGAGGCAGCGCTGCACTGACGTCAGGTCGTCTTGCACGGACATGACGTGACCTCACTTCCATCGGCCGTCAGGCCTAGGTGGCAACGTTCATGCGCCTGCGAGTGTTGCGCGTCACACCTGTCGGTGGGAAGGGATGTGCAGCGATTGGCGGATTGCACTCCTCCGTTGCACGCCCGCATGCGCTTCTTGTGCGCCGGGGGCGCGCATTGCGCCGGACGGGTGACCTTGTCCGCCCGTGCCGCCGTGTCGTCCCCGGTCGGCGAACCCTTTCCTCTTCAGTGGGGCCGTAGATCTGATCAACTCCAAAATACCGCCAAATGTGTTCATAGGCCCCGTTTCGCGGGCGGGAGCGGCTCCCCGGAGGTAGCAGAGATGTCCCACGACCGTGTCGGACCGCGCGCTGTGATGCGATCGGTCGCCTTCCTGACCGCGGGCGCCCTCGCGGTGCCCCTGCTCGCGGGCTGCGGGTCCGACGACAAGGCGGGCAAGCCGCTCGCCGGGCAGGACATTCGTCCTGTCGGACGGGCGCTGGTCGCCGACGGGGGGACGCTGCGGTGGGCCGTGGACGACATGCCGGAGACACTGAACACCTTCCAGTCGGACGCCGACGCCGCCACCGGCCGGATCGCGCAGGCCGTACTGCCGTCGATGTACCGGACGGACGTGGAGGGGCGGCCGGTGCGCGACGCCGACTATCTGGAGTCCGCCAAGGTCGTCGACACCCAGCCCAAGCAGGTCGTGCTGTACAAGCTGAACCAGCAGGCCGTCTGGAGCGACGGGCGGGAGATCGGTGCCGCCGACTTCGCCGCCCAGTGGCGCGCCCTGTCCGGCAAGGACAGCGCCTACTGGACCGCCCGCAACGCCGGCTACGACCGCATCGAGAAGATCGAGCGCGGGGCGAACGACCTCCAGGTCAAGGTGACCTTCTCGCGGCCGTACGCCGACTGGCGCTCCCTCTTCTCGCCGCTGTACCCGAAGGACGTCATGGGCACCCCGGACGCCTTCAACGACGAGGCGCGGCGCAAGCTCAAGGTCACGGCCGGCCCGTTCTCCGTCAAGAAGATCGACCAGAAGGAGCACCAGGTCACTCTCGTGCGTAACCCCCGCTGGTGGGGCCGCCCCGCCAAGCTCGCCGAGATCGACCTGATGGCCGTACCGCGCGACAAGCGGGCCACCGCGCTGGCCGCCGGAAAGCTCGACCTGGCCGAGGTCGACCCCGCCGACGCCACCCGCATCAGCCTCGCGGGGCGCGCCAAGGGCACGGGCACCCCGCTCCAGGGCTCCTCCCCGCTGCTCGGCCCCGGCGGCGGACGGCTCGCCCCCAGGAAGGAGCAGCGCCGGCAGATCGCCGAGTACGACCAGCAGCAGGAGGCCCTGCGCGGCTTCCAGGTCCGCAAGTCGCTGGAGCCCGCCTACACCCAGCTCGCCCTCAACGGCTCCGAGGGCCCCCTCGCCGACGAGCGCGTCCGCCGGGCGGTGGCCCGCGCCCTGGACCGGGGGGCGCTCGCCCAGCTCGTCCTCAAGCCGCTCGGCCTGCCCGCCGTACCGGTCGGCAGCCACCTCGCCCTCTCCGGGCAGGCCGCCTACGCCGACAACAGCGGCGCGCTCGGCGGCCAGGACACCGCGGAGGCGCAGGCCCTGCTCGCGGACGCCGGGTGGGTGCTGGGCGGGCCGATCAAGCAGGACAAGAAGAAGAACAGCAAGGCCGCCGGGGCCCAGGGCAAGAAGGACGACGACCGGTCCGGGGGCGACGACGGGACGTACATCGTCGGCGAGGACGACAAGGGCGACCACCGCAAGGAGCACGACGGCGAGGACGGCGCCAAGCACCTCGCGGACGGCAAGCAGTACGGGGACAGACAGGGAGCGCAGGGTGCGTACGCGCCCAAGGGCACGGCGGCTCCGGCGGGCGCGGAGAACGGGATTCTGGCCAAGGGCGGCAAGCCGCTCGACCTCCGGTTCGTGATCCCGTCCGGGCCCGGCTCCGAGACATTGCGCACAGTCGCGGACCGGATCGGGCGGATGCTGGCGCGGGTCGGGATCGGTACGGAGATCACCAAGGTGTCCGACGACAGCTATTTCAAGGACCACATCGCGTCCGGGGAGTTCGACCTCGCGCTGTACTCGTGGCCCGCCTCGGCGTTCCCGGCGACCGACGCGCGACCGATCTACGCCAAGCCGGTGCCGGCCGCCGACGGGTCGCTGAATGTCGAGCAGAACTACACACGGGTCGGGACCGACCAGGTGGACCAGCTGTTCGACCAGGCGGCGGCGGCCCTGGACGACGACGAGAACCACGCGTTGATCCGCAAGGCCGACTCGCGGATCTGGGCGGCCGCCGGTTCCATCCCGCTCTACCAGCGGCCCCAGCTGACAGCCGTGAAGAAGGAGGTCGTGAACGCCGGGGCCTTCGGGTTCCAGACCCCTGTGTACGAGGACATGGGCTTCCTGAAGAAGGGGGCCAGGCCCTCCGCGAGCCCTTCCGGAGACTGAGCCGAACCGCCCTGCGGAGGTCTCCTGCCGCAGGGCCACGTAACATGGGGTGAGGCCGTGGCGTGTCAAGCCCGGCAGGGCCCGCGTCACACGAACGTACGCGAACGGCCTTCCTCACACTCCGGGAGTACGCCACACCATGGCCACGCGCCACGACATCCGCAACGTCGCCATCGTCGCCCACGTCGACCACGGCAAGACGACCATCGTCGACGGCATGCTGAAGCAGGCCGGTGCCTTTGCCGCCCATCAGCTCGAAGGCGTCGACGACCGCATGATGGACTCGAACGACCTGGAGCGTGAGAAGGGCATCACGATCCTCGCCAAGAACACGGCGGTGAAGTACCACCCCAAGGATGGCGGCGACGTCATCACCATCAACATCATCGACACCCCCGGCCACGCCGACTTCGGCGGCGAGGTCGAGCGTGGTCTGTCGATGGTGGACGGTGTGGTGCTGCTCGTCGACGCCTCCGAGGGGCCGCTGCCGCAAACCCGCTTCGTGCTGCGCAAGGCGCTGCAGGCCCGGCTGCCCGTCATCCTCTGCATCAACAAGACGGACCGGCCCGACGCCCGTATCGACGAGGTCGTCAACGAGACCTACGACCTCTTCCTCGACCTGGACGCGGACGAGGAGCAGATCGAGTTCCCGATCGTCTACGCGTGCGGCCGTGACGGCATCGCCTCGCTGACCAAGCCGGAGAACGGCACCGTCCCGGCCGACTCCACCAGCCTGGAGCCGTTCTTCTCGACGATCCT
Source organism: Streptomyces sp. NPDC001617 (assembly GCF_053596855.1). Lineage (NCBI taxonomy): Bacteria > Bacillati > Actinomycetota > Actinomycetes > Kitasatosporales > Streptomycetaceae > Streptomyces > Streptomyces sp. NPDC001617. Next base: position 7,744 of record NZ_JBSFHA010000092.1, on the reverse strand, counting down.
GGACCACATCCCGGCCCCGACCTACGACGAGGCCGCGCCGCTCCAGGCCCATGTCACCAACCTGGACGCCGACAACTTCCTCGGCCGTATCGCGCTGCTCCGCGTCGAGCAGGGCGAGCTCAGGAAGGGGCAGACCGTCGCCTGGATCAAGCGTGACGGCTCCGTCAGCAACGTCCGCATCAGCGAGCTGATGATGACCGAGGCGCTGACCCGCAAGCCGGCGGAGATGGCCGGCCCCGGTGACATCTGTGCCGTCGCCGGTATCCCCGACATCATGATCGGCGAGACCCTCGCGGACACCGAGAACCCCGTCCCGCTCCCGCTGATCACGGTCGACGAGCCGGCGATCTCCATGACCATCGGCACCAACACCTCGCCGCTGGTCGGCCGTGGCGGCACCGGCAAGGGCGCCGACGCCAAGTCGGCGGTCAAGGACCGCAAGGTCACCGCCCGCCAGGTCAAGGACCGCCTCGACCGCGAGCTGATCGGTAACGTCTCGCTGCGGGTGCTGGACACCGAGCGTCCCGACGCCTGGGAGGTCCAGGGCCGTGGTGAGCTGGCGCTCGCCATCCTGGTCGAGACGATGCGCCGGGAGGGCTTCGAGCTGACCATCGGCAAGCCCCAGGTCGTCACCAAGGACGTCGACGGCAAGACGTACGAGCCGGTCGAGCGCATGACGATCGACGTGCCCGAGGAGCACATGGGCGCGGTCACGCAGCTCATGGGTGTCCGCAAGGGCCGTATGGACAACATGTCGAACCACGGCTCGGGCTGGGTGCGGATGGAGTTCGTCGTGCCCTCGCGCGGTCTCATCGGCTTCCGGACCGAGTTCCTGACCAGCACCCGCGGCACCGGCATCGGGCACTCCATCCACGAGGGCTTCGAGCCCTGGTTCGGCACCCTCCAGACCCGCAACAACGGCTCCCTGGTCGCCGACCGCGCCGGTGCCGTCACCGCGTTCGCGATGACGAACCTCCAGGAGCGCGGTGTGCTGTTCACGGACCCCGGCACCGAGGTGTACGAGGGCATGATCGTCGGCGAGAACTCGCGCTCCGACGACATGGACGTCAACATCACCAAGGAGAAGAAGCTCACCAACATGCGGTCGTCCACGGCCGATGTGGCCGAGTCGATCGTCCCTCCGCGCAAGCTCTCGCTGGAGCAGTCGCTGGAGTTCTGCCGTGACGACGAGTGTGTGGAGGTCACCCCGGAGGCCGTTCGCATCCGCAAGGTGAACCTGGACGCCCGCGAGCGTGCCCGCGCCGCGAGCCGCGCCAAGCACGGCTGACGACAAGGCGTTTGGAGCCCGGGTGCCCCCAGCTTGGGGGTGCCCGGGCTTTTTGCAACCCATTTTCGGTCGGTTCCCGTCCGGAATACGGACCCCTGCGCCCGATAGCCATGTAACACGTCCGTTTCGTGGCCATCTTGTCCCGAACGGTTTGTCCAGTTTTTGGAAGATGTACGCGCCAGCTGTGACCGAATTGAGATTTGAAGACTGTGGTCGGCCCCTGGCTCATGGCAGATAGTTAGCCGCGTAGCGCTCGGGTCAATGGGTCTCGCGCCGTGGGGACGGCGCCGACTCACGAGCACCAGGGGGTGTCTGACCTTCCGTCAGGGGTGTCGGAGGACAGACACGCGCCCCCTCTTGTCGGTGAACACGTGGAGTCATGAGGAGGAGCCCCATGTGCGGTGTCGCGAACATCGGTTCGTTCAGCGGTTCATTCTGAGGATTTTGCCGGCCGTTTAGTGCGCCCTTACGCCTACGCGCGTCCGGCTGCGGGTTTCCCGCTCTTCCTCTACCCGGCTCACCTACACCCGTGCATCCGTGAAATGGATAAACCGTGACAAGTCCCATCGATGTTGAGGGCGGCGGCACCTCGGTCGTCGTCGACGGCGCACCGCAGGCCCCCGCCAAGCCCGAGGATCCGAAACTGGAGGGGCGTTCCCCCGGCCAGTTGATGTGGATCCGCTTCAAACGCGACCGCACCGGCGTGATCTCGGCGCTCGTCGTGATCTTCTTCTTCGTGGTCGCGCTGGCGGCGCCGCTCATCTCGAAGCTGTACGGCAAGGACCCGTACACCATCTACGCCGACGAGCGGCCGGAGCTCTTCGACAGCGCGGGTGTGCCGGTGCAGCCCAACGGCGGCATCAGCAGCGAGTTCTGGTTCGGACTCGAACCGGGCAACGGCTACGACGTGTTCACCAAGCTGATCTACGGCATCCGGACCTCGCTGATGATCTCCGTGGCGGTCACCGTCGCGGTGGTCGTGACCGGCATCCTGCTCGGCATCACGGCGGGCTACCTCGGTGGCAGGGCCGACTACGCGATCGGCCGGCTCATCGACTTCCTGCTGGCCTTCCCCTCGCAGCTGTTCTTCATCGCCAGCATGCCCGTCGTGGTCTCATTGTTCGTCAGCCCACGGGACGAGACGCCGACCTATGTGCGGGTGCTCGCGCTCATCATCGTGCAGTGGGTGCTCGGTTGGATGAGCCTCGCCCGGATCCTGCGCGGCACGACACTCGCCCTGCGGGAGCGGGAGTTCATCGAGGCGGCCAAGGTGAGCGGTGCCTCGCCCTGGCGGATCATCCGCAAGGAGATCCTGCCGAACGTGGTGACACCGCTGCTGGTGCAGGCCACGTACATGCTCCCCAGCTTCGTCACGATCGAAGCGGGCCTGTCGTTCCTCGGTGTCGGCATCGTCGAGCCCACGCCCGACTGGGGCCAGATGTTCTCCAAGGCGTCGACCGAGCTCGTGCTGCAGAACGACATCACCTACATGATCTTCCCCGGCGTCTCGATGGTCATCTTCGTCGTCGCGTTCAACCTGCTCGGGGACTCGGTCCGGGACGCCTTCGATCCCAAGTCGGCTCGCTGACCGAGAGTTTGGGCGTCCTCGCCCGGATACGCACAGCAATTTTCTTCGCATCAGGCGACACACAGATGGGTGGAGACTTCAGTGATGAGTAGGGGCGGACGCCATACATACGCCGCACTGTCGGTGCTCGCGGCCGGAGCACTCGTGCTCACCGGCTGCAGCAAGGGCGGCAGCAACGCCAACGACAACGAGAAGAAGGACCAGGAGAACGCCAAGCGGCAGCAGGCGTCCATCAAGTTCGGGACCGCCGCGGACTCCCAGGGGCCGGCTGCGGCCGTGCCGGGTGCCAAGAAGGGCGGCACCCTGGAGGTGCTGCAGCGTGACTCGTACGCCCACCTCGACCCGGGGCAGATCTACGTCTCCGACGAGGGCTCGCTGGCCACTCTGATCCACAGAGGCCTCACCGGCTACAAGGCGACCAGCAACGACGGCAGCAAGCACGAGGTCGTCGGCGACCTCGCCACCGACTCCGGCACCACCACGGACGGCGGCAAGACCTGGAAGTACACCCTCAAGGACGGCGTCAAGTTCTCGGACGGGACCCCGATCACGTCCAAGGACTTCCGCCAGACCTTCGAGCGGCTCTTCGCGTCGTTCATCAACCAGGGCCCCACCTACATACAGCAGTGGATGGCCAACACCTCGGGCTCCGACTACCGCAAGCTGCTGCCGGACGGCCCCTACAAGGGCAAGCACCTGCCCAGCAGCGTCCTCGAGACGCCGGACGACAAAACCATCATCTTCCACTTCAAGACGCCGCACCCGGACCTGCCGTACGCGCTGGCCATGGCGGGCTACGACGTCGTCTCCGCCAAGGGCGACACCAAGGAGAAGTACGACAAGGCCCCGGCGACGAGCGGCCCGTACAAGATCCAGTCGTTCAAGTCCGGCAAGTCGATGGTGCTGGTCAAGAACACCAACTGGGACCCGAAGACGGACCCGATCCGCAGCCAGTACGTGGACCAGATGAACTTCCAGTTCAACGTCCAGTACGAGGACTCCACCAAGTCCCTCCTCGCGGACACCGGCGCCGACCAGGCCGGCATCAGCTTCAACAACTCGGTGGACGCGGGCAACATCACCAAGGTTCTCGGCGGGGACGCGGCCGTCAAGGCCCGTACGGTCGCCGGCTACCAGCCCTACGTCGGCCAGATCAACATCAACCAGTCGCACGCGGCACTCAAGGACAAGACGGTCCGTCAGGCCATCGCCTACGCCCTGCCGATCACCCCGATCATCCGCGCCTTCGGCGGCAGCGCCGCCGCGGAGGTCGCCGGCGGCTTCATCAGCCCGACCGTCAGTGGCTACGACGCCTCGTTCGACCCGTGGGGCAAGAAGAAGAACCCCGGCGGTAACGCGGCCAAGGCCAAGGCGCTGCTGAAGAAGGCCGGCAAGCTCGGCCTGAAGCTGACCTACGGCTACCAGAACACGCCCGAGGGCCAGCAGTACTCCACGGCCATCGCCGCCGCGCTGAACAAGGCCGGCTTCAACGTCCAGCGCCAGGACATCCCGGCCGAGACGTACTACGACCAGATCGGCAAGGTCAACAACAACTACGACATCTACGCCTCCGCCTGGGGCGCCGACTGGCCGTCCGCCTCGACCGTGATCCCGCCGCTGTTCGACGGCCGCGCGGTCGCCGACGGCTCGCCGAACTACTCGCACGTCAACGACGCCAAGGCGAACGCGGACATGGACGCCGCCAACAAGATCACCGACCCGGTGAAGTCGGCCGCGGCGTGGGAGAAGATCGACCAGTACCTGGCCAAGGACGTCATCAACGCCGTCCCGACCATCTACTACAAGCAGGTCCAGATCGCCGGCTCCAAGGTCGGCGGCCTCGTCTACGACGACGTGATCGGCGGCATCGACCCGCGTCGCCTGTACATCAAGTAAGCCCATCTGTCCGACCGGTACCCGGTGTGTGAGTCCGCAGAGAGCGGCGGCGCACCGGGTACCGCTAGGGCCTGTCTTTCGGATCAGGTCGGCCGCAGGGAACCGCGCCGCCGGGCCGACGCCGAGCTGATCCGAAAGACGGGCCCTAGGCCCGCCGACGTCAGAAAGCCCCTCGCATGCTGCGCTTCCTCGTCCGCCGGTTCCTCGGTGCCGTCGTCATCCTGTTCCTGCTGAGCATCGTGACGTTCCTGCTGTTCTTCGGGATGCCGCGTGACCCGGCGCTGCTGATGTGCGGCAAGACATGCAACCCTCAGAGCCTCGCGAACATCCACCATGTGCTCGGCCTCGACAAGTCGATCCCCGAGCAGTACGGCATCTTCCTGCACAACCTGGTCTTCGGCAGCAACCAGTTCGCCCAAGGCCCCTGCCCCGCCCCCTGCTTCGGGTACTCGTACCACACCAACGACCTGGTCTGGGCCACCATGATGGACCGCCTGCCCACCACGCTCTCGCTGACGCTGGGTGCCGCTGTGGTCTTCCTGTTCATCGGTCTGGGCACCGGCATGGTCGCCGCGTGGAAGCGGGGCACGATGCTCGACAAGACGGTCACCGCGGGATCGATGGTGATCAGTTCGCTGCAGATCTACTTCCTCGGCCCACTGGCCCTGGCGGCCCTCGTCTACCAGTCGCACATCTTCGACAAACCCGCCTACAACGACTTCACCGCGAACCCGATCACCTGGTTCTCCGGGCTGATCATCCCGTGGGTCGTGCTGTCCACGATCTTCGCCTCGCAGTACACCCGTATGGCGCGCTCGTCGATGATCGAACAGCTCCAGGAGGAGCACGTACGCACCGCCCGCGCCAAGGGCATGTCCCGCAAGTACGTCTTCTTCCGCTACGCCTGGCGCGGCTCGCTGATCCCGATCGTCACCATCTTCGGCATCGACCTCGGCTCCCTGCTGGGCGGTGCCATCATCACGGAGTACACCTTCGGACTGCCCGGCCTCGGCCGACTCGCGGTGGAGGCCGTGCAGTTCAGCGATCTGCCGCTGCTGCTGGGCGTGATGCTGTTCTCCGCCGCCATGATCCTGCTGTGCAACATCATCGTCGACGCCTGCTACGCCTTCATCGACCCGCGCGTGCGGCTGTCGTAGGCCGGAGTACACCGGGTATTAGGAGCACTTTCGTGACCACTTTGACCAAGGAAGCCGGCGCCCCCGTACCGGCCGACGCGGACGCCTTCCTCTCGGTGCGGGACCTGCACGTCAGCTTCAAGACCGAGGACGGCGTCGTGAAGGCCGTCGACGGGCTCTCCTTCGACCTGGAGCGCGGCAGGACGCTCGGCATCGTGGGTGAGTCGGGTTCCGGCAAGTCCGTCACCAACCTGACCATCCTCGGGCTGCACAACCCGATGTTCACCACGATCGAGGGCGAGATCCTCCTGGAGGGACAGGAGCTGACCACCGCCCGGGAGTCGGAGCTGGAGAAGCTGCGCGGCAACAAGGCCGCGATGATCTTCCAGGACCCGCTCACCGCGCTCTCCCCGTACTACACGGTGGGCCGGCAGATCGCCGAGCCGTTCATGAAGCACACCGGCGCCTCCAAGAAGGCGGGTTGGGACCGGGCGGTGGAGATGCTGGGCAAGGTCGGCATCCCCAACCCGAAGGAGCGGGCGAAGGACTACCCGCACCAGTTCTCCGGCGGTATGCGTCAGCGCGCGATGATCGCCATGGCCCTGGTCTGCGACCCCGACCTGCTGATCGCCGACGAGCCGACCACGGCCCTGGACGTCACGGTCCAGGCCCAGATCCTGGACCTGCTCAAGGACCTCCAGCAGGAGTTCGGCTCGGCGATCATCTTCATCACCCATGACCTGGGCGTCATCGCCGACATGGCCGACGACATCATGGTGATGTACGCGGGCGGCGCGGTCGAGCGGGGCACCGTGAACGAGGTGATGCGCTCGCCGCAACACCCGTACACCTGGGGCCTGTTGAACTCCATGCCACGGCTGGACTCGGACCTCTCGGCCCCCCTCAACCCGATTCCGGGCGCCCCGCCCTCGCTCCTGACCCCGCCGTCCGGCTGCCGGTTCCACCCCCGCTGTACCTTCCAGGACCGGGTCGGTGGCACTCTCTGTGTCACCGAACGCCCGTTGCTGGCCCCCGACCGAGCCTCGGCGTGCCACCTCACGGCGGAGCAGAAGCGCACCATCTTCATCGAAGAGATCAAGCCCCGTCTGGGCTAGGAGGAGACGTCATGACAGAGGACCTCGTCCTTCCCGCCCCGAGGGAAGCCGGCGCCGATTCGGCCGGCGAACCGCTGCTCGAAGTCTCGGGCCTGACCAAGCACTTCCCGGTCAAGGGCGGCTTCCCGGTCCGCCGTACGGTCGGCGCGGTGCAGGCGGTCGACGGCATCGACCTCACCGTGCACGTCGGTGAGAGCTTCGGTCTGGTGGGGGAGTCGGGCTGCGGCAAGTCGACGACCGGCCGGCTGATCACGCGGCTCATGGAGCCGACGGCCGGCACGATCTCGTACCGGGGCCAGGACATCACGCACGCCTCGCGCAAGCAGCTGGCACCGATCAGGTCCGAGATCCAGATGATCTTCCAGGACCCGTACTCGTCGCTGAACCCCCGCCAGACGGTCGGCAAGATCATCTCCGGCCCGATGGAGATCAACGGGATCGAGCCGGAGGGCGGCCGCGAGAAGCGAGTCCGCGAGCTGCTGGAGATCGTCGGCCTCAACCCCGAGCACTACAACCGCTTCCCGCACGAGTTCTCGGGTGGCCAGCGCCAACGCATCGGTGTGGCAAGGGCGTTGGCCCTGGAACCGAAGCTGATCGTGGCGGACGAGCCGGTGTCGGCCCTGGACGTCTCGATCCAGGCGCAGGTGGTGAACCTGCTCCAGAAGGTCCAGCAGGAACTCGGCATCGCGTTCCTGTTCATCGCCCACGACCTGGCGGTGGT